>JBDLSS010000105.1:0-11054 GCA_039799345.1 Pseudomonadota bacterium | reverse complement strand
ATTTAATCGGATTAAGCCCCAGCGCAATTGAACATTTACCCTTGCCGATGGGAGATGAAACTATTGCTTTAGCCGAGTTTTTCCACGTTTATGCGGGTGAAAGTAATGTCATTGAGCTGCAAGACGCTTGTGATAAGTTGGATAATATTGGACAAGGTTTAAACCACGGAGAACTGCGGGTTGACGGCACGACAGGCGCGTATCTCGGCAAACAAATGACAGGCGGTAAATTACTTGTTGAAGGTAATGTCGGCGACTATGCAGCGC
Source organism: Pseudomonadota bacterium (assembly GCA_039799345.1). Lineage (GTDB taxonomy): Bacteria > Pseudomonadota > Gammaproteobacteria > Beggiatoales > Beggiatoaceae > JAQTYU01. The sequence continues at coordinate 10,787 of JBDLSS010000105.1, read as the reverse complement.
AACAGCTTCAAGGCGGTGAAATTCTGATTCGGGGTAATGCAGGCGCATTTCTCGCCAAACAGGCGGGCACTCGGAGCGCGGGAAAAGTGATTGTCACAGGCTCGGCAGGGGCGCGGGCTGCGATGGAAATGCGGCGCGGTTTTGTGTTGGTCGAGGGCAATATAGGTGAATACAGTGCGGCTTTTTTGCGGGCGGGAACGCTGTGTTGTTTTGGCAAAGCTGCTGCGGGCGTGGGCTATGGCATGCAGCGTGGCACGATTATTTTAAACCAATATCCAGAAAATCTTTCCCTAATGTTCAAAGCGGGCGGTAATTATGCAGGGAGTTTCCTAAACTTATTACAACAGGCGTGCAGTCATGTCGACAGCCCCGTGCGACAATTTTTTAAAGCACAACGCTTTATCGGGGATTACGCTATGTTGGGCAGAGGAGAATTGCTTATCTTGTGCACGGAAAGGATAATTCCCGCATCAAATAAGTTATCATGCCTATTATTAAATTGAGACTAGATTAGGCATTAAACTTGTATGATCTTTAGACATAACCTACTTAGCGATGTTAAAGTTTCGCTAACATTCACCGAGTACGCTCCCCCTGATTTTAATCATGCACCCTTTAAATGTCTCTAAGACAGTTTGCAATAGGCGAGATACAGTGATTTGTATCAGGCAAAGCCCTCCTTTAAATAGTCGAATGGTCGGCAGCACACATAAATATGCAACTGTTCCACAATATCCCTCGTGTGGGAAGCACGATTGCGCCATGCTGCTGAGGAATTAGGCATGAGTTATAAAAAGTTATTGAGTATTAAAGTGTTAGTACTCGTATTTGTTATTGTTATTAGCGTGCTGTTACTGATCGCTGCCAACGTCATTTCAGGACGAAATGCACAGTTGCAAAACCATGTCGCCGCAATGCAATTGCAGCGTACAGTGAGCGAGATGTCTGAGAAATTAGAAGCCCAAGTAGAAGATGCAAAACAAAGCGTCCAACGCCTCAAAAGCTACACTACCTTATTAAATCCAAATAATGTCAATGCTAATGATCAATTGACACTGCTGAAACAATTGATGATGGAAAACATCCAATTTGAAAGCAGTTATTACAGCAGCTACCTTGCCTTAGAACCCAGTAAAGCCCAGCAGTATTTTAATCAAGATGGTTATTTGTTATCGGTGCATAAAAACTTAATACAGCGCGATAGCCAACGCTATAACCGTCCGCAACATATGTTGACAGAGATGTGGAGTGATCCGATTTACGCCAATGACCCGCGCAAATTTTGGTATCACCTTAGTAAGCGTAATGCAGAGATTCAAGTCACACCCATTTATTTCGATGATGAATATTTGAAAACGCAATTATTCTCAGTGTCGCAAGCTTTTTATAAACAGAAAGATTTTCTCGGGGTTGTCGGGGTCAGCATTTCTGTTGATAGCTTTTTAGAAGATATTGAAAGCAAAAACTTAGGGCAAAGTGGCGGTTTATTTTTGGCAGATTACCAATCAGGCAGCTTACTCAGCCGTATAGGAACGCAAGGCAGTCATAAACTTGCCTTTCTCAATGTCAGTGACCGCATGAGTACCAGTTTTTATGGGGGCGAATTAAAGCAGCCGTTTTGGAAAGAATTGCTTACCCAAGACAGCAATTCACGGGAAGTTCGCACCCAGCAAAATGTATCCTATACATTGTCATCCAAGAAATTGCGTAATTTGCCTTGGACGGTGGTAGGTTATCAAAAAACTGCTGAGTTACGCGAAGATGAACGCTTTAGCACGAATAGTTTTACTTTATTGACCAGCATCGCTTTTATCTTCTTGTTTATGCTATTGATAGTTATTTATTTCTTGTGGGTGCGTCCCTTCAATAAATTATTGAATGAAACGGCGCAATTCAAAGGGGAGGCGGGCGAAGAATTTCGGATCAGTCATTATCACCTCCAAGAATTGGGGCAATTAGCGGATTTTTTTAAAAAATGGGCGATCAAAATCGCACAAATTTCTAAAGAAAAATCTCAATACCTTAAGCATTTACAAGTCAGTCACAGCACTTTAAACGAGCATAAAGAGCGTTTAGAACGCAATCAAAATGAACTCGCCAAGGTAAAAACTGAGGCGCAAAATTCACGCACTGAAGCACAAAAAGCGCGTTTACAAATTCAAAAAGCGCGGGTGGAAATTCAACGCTATAAATTGGAAACCCAACGCGCCCGAGTACAGGCGAATATTGCTAATCAGGCGAAAACTCAATTTTTGGCAAACATGAGCCACGAATTGCGCACCCCGATGAATGCCATTATTGGTTATACCGAAATTTTGCAGGAAGATGCCCGCGATCATGGTTTAATTGAATTTATTCCAGATTTACAAAAAATTCACGGAGCAAGTTATCATTTATTAGATTTAATCAATAATTTGTTCGACTTGTCACGGATTGAATCTAGTAAAATGGATTTATATATCGAGACTTTTGATATTGCGCCAATGATTCAGGATGTCACCAGCAGTATCACGCCCTTATTAGAAAAACAATCGAATATTTTGAAAATGGAATGTGATTCAGCTTTAGGCACGATGTCTGCTGATTTAACCAAAGTTCGTCAAAACTTATTGAACTTATTGAGTAATGCGAACAAGTTTTCTAAACAAAATACCATTCAATTGATGGTGACGCGCGAAAATATCGAGGGAGTTGACTGGGTTGTTTTCAAAATTTTGGATCATGGAATTGGGATGACAGCAGAACAAATTCATAAACTGTTCCTTCCATTTTCACAAATCGATGCCTCCCCCACGCGACGTTATGGTGGCAGTGGTTTGGGTTTGGCAATTACGAAACAGTTCTGCCAAATTATGGGTGGCGATGTCAGCGTAGAAAGTAAATTTGGACAGGGTAGCGTGTTTACTATGCGCTTGCCCGCTCAGGTTAATCAACTGAATTAAGGTTTAAATTTCATTGTGCCCCTAGGGCGTGTCATCAATTAGGTTTTAACAGAGCGCGTTTAAAAACCTTTAAAGAAGCCCCCAACCCCCTTTAGGGGATTTAGGGGCTGGTTTTAAGGTTTAGTCCTCTTTATTGGGGGTTGGGGCGCAGTAAAAACTTATAATCCCTTATCTTTTTTCCTCAATCAAAAATTTCTTCCCCGCGTTTCGACACCCCTAAGTTTTACCCACATACAGCTTAAGGTCTTGGTATTTATATCAGTGACTTGTTTGCTAAAATAGACAATAATGCCTCATTGAAAAACGTGTCGCTCCGTACTATTTTGGAGGATTCAGAACACGGGAAAATACTAATTAAAGGATGGAATTATGGGATTATTCGATAAAATTAAAAATTTAATCGGGAATAATAGCGAACCAGAGGGCAATACAAGCCCCGAAGAAGTGATAAACCCGTTTAGCCCAGAAGCCTTGGATAAAGCCCCCTATAGCTTTGTAGATGCACTTTATGCGACACGCCAAGGCAATCTTGCAAAAATTCAAGATTATCTTAAATTTAATAAGCATTATGTATATTGCCGCAGTTGGGATGATTGCACCTTGTTACACGAGGCTTGCCGTTTTTCCCGCAAAGAAATCGTTGAGGTTTTATTAAAAAATGGCGCGTCGGTGAAGGGCTATTACAAAGGTAATGCCCCGTTACATCTGGCAATTGAAGGCGATTCTCGTGAAAACACTCTAACTAAGCCCGAAGAAATGCTTGATTATAAAAAACGGCGGAGGGAAGTGGTTAAATTACTGCTAGATGCAAAAGCCGATTGTGAAAATCCTAATGAAGCAGGTGAGTTACCGCTACATATTGCGGCAAAATTTGGCTATAACGATTTGGTTGAAATTTTACTAGAACGCGGTGCGAAAGCAGACAGTTTAACTATCAGCACTGATCCGAAAACGCCCAACGTTGAAAGAACGCCTTTGTTAATGTCGGCGCGTTATCGTAAAGATAAAAAAACGTTTCAAGTCTTGTTAGAACATGGGGCAAACCCCAACTTACACGATAAAGACCCCGGATTTTCACCACTGCATTATGTTGCTGCGTATCATTATCCTGTAGACACTGTGCCACAGGAAGCTCGGGAACTTGCATTGGTGGAATTGGCGAACTTGTTAGCAGTGCATAAGGCGGATTTAAACTTGTTGAGTGATAATAAACATCAACAATCTGCCTTACATTTGGCGATTTTGAATCATCACGTCAAATTAGTGGATTTTTTATTAAACCAAGGCGCGGATATTCACAGCCAAGATGCCAGAAACACCATGCCCTTAGGCATGGCTGCGGAGAGTGGTGACATTGAAATGATGGAATATTTAATCAGCAAGGGTGCAGAAATTATGAAATCGCGTGCCTTATTTCATGCCGCCGCCTGTGGCAAATCGATTGAGCCATTAAAATTATTGATCAGCAAAGGGGCAGATATTAATATGCCTGACTCTGCGGGTTATACGCCGCTGTTTCCTGCGATTTCTGCCTATTCTTTGGACAATGTGAAATTATTACTCGACAGCGGTGCGGATAAAAATATGTATTCGCCCAAAGGCTTAACCGTGCGTGAACATGCGTTTGCTTCATGGGGTGAAGTCGAGTCCGTTTCTGATACCAAAATAGCGGCAGAGCGGCGACGCAATGCTGATAATGCTCGCGATATTATTATGTTACTTGGAGGTTTTGATCGTTAAATGCGTACCCCAGCCTTTTTTATTGGACATGGACATCCTCTTAACGCACTGTTAGATAACAATTATACCCGTTGTCTGCGACAGCTTGGGGAAGGCTTGGCTAAGCCTGAATTAATTTTAATGATTTCTGCACATTGGGAAAGTTTTGACACACAAATTAGTGTGCATCCGCACCCACCGATGATTTATGATTTTGGCAACTTTGCCCCTGAATTATTTCAAATAACTTATCCCGCCGCAGGTGCACCTGAATGGGCGGCACGGGTACAAAAATTACTCGGGGATTTTCCAGTCAAACTGAATGCACAACGCGGTTTTGACCACGGCACTTGGACCGTTTTACAGTGGTTATTCCCCAAAGCCGACGTGCCAGTATTGCAATTAAGTTTAGCGGTTGACCTTAGCCTAGCTGAGCATTATCAACTAGCTCAAGGGCTTGCGCCTTTGCGTGAACAAGGGGTGATGATTATTGGCAGCGGAAATATTGTGCACAATTTGGCGCAGGTGAATTGGCGACAAATCGACGGCGTGCCGCCGTTGCGGTGGGCGGTGCAATTTGATGAATGGGTCAAACAACAGTGTTTAACGGGCAATCACGAAGCTTTGATTAATTATCCAAAATATGGACAAGCTGCGCTGTTATCCGTGCCCACGGCTGAGCATTATTTGCCTTTGTTATACGTACTTGCGACGCAACAGCCTGAAGAAGAATTGAAATTTGTGTTTGAAGGTTTTCAAAATGCCGCAATTGGAATGCGCAGTGTGCAACTTGGATAAGCTGGATAAACGCGCTTTTGCCGAATTTGTGCTGCAAACAGCAATTGCAACTGCCCGCGATGCTTATCAGCAAGCAGGCATCAGTGGTTTATGTCATGCGGGTCGAGAGGAAGCCGCCATCAGTGCGATGCAGATGCTCGACTTGGATAAAGTGATTACAGAATGGGAACAGCTTTAATCTTTCAAATGTGGATAGGCTTCAAGCAATCCCGCCCATTCTTCATCAGTGAAAAAGTGCGCGCGGCTTAAAAAGCGCACGCCTTCGACTCCTTCCAATGAAAACATGCCGCCGCGTCCTGCCACCACATCAATAATAATCTGGGTATGTTTCCAATATTCATATTGTGCTGCGCCTATATAAAACACACAGCCGCCAATTTCCCCAAGCTTTACATCTTGATCGCCGACTAAAAAATCGCCGTCGGGATAACACATCGGCGCACTGCCATCACAACAACCGCCTGATTGATGAAACATTAATGCCCCATGCTTGGCTTTTAGACGTTCAATCAGTTCTAAAGCAGCGGGGGTGGCAATCACTCTTTCTACTGGGGTGGACATGATAAAACCTCGTGATGTGATGAATTATAACTTCCTTGTAATCTAGGGCGTGTCATCAATTAAGTTTTAACTGCGCCCCAATTCCCTAAAGAGGGCTAAACCTTAAAACCAGCCCCTAAATCCCCTAAAGGGGACTTAAAATATTAAACATTAAACAAATTGTTTGTGTTTAGCCTCCTTTAGGGGGTTGGGGGCTTCTTTAAAGGTTTTTAAACGCGCTATTTTCTGTTAAAACTTAATTGATGACACGCCCTAGTCAATAATTGTACAGAGCGTAGCTCCATTACCATTAGGTTAAGCCTATAACCAATGTGTCAGGCTACCTGTTGAGTATTGTTGACACATTAGTTTTATTCAACACCCTGACTACTTCTCAGGCGGAAAATATTCCAACCAATACGCAGGCACATTAATCCCATTCAGTTTAAACTTCATCCCGAAACTTTCTTCTTTCTTTTCCTGCTCGGAACGGGTGGCACGACTGAAAGCCACCTCGGCAAAACGTTTCTCACTGGCAACCATTTCCAAAAGCTTCGCAGGATTTGGGCTGTAACCTTCTAATTCAATATTACCCGCCTCCAAACGAAACGCGGTAATCCACGTATCTTTCGGAATTAATTTATCCAAAGCATCCAGCATTTCGGCAGCATTTTGGCGCGGGAAATTTTTCACAGGTGCGATTTTTTCATCAATATCCACCACTTCCGCCCGCAATTTACTGATGTCTACGGTTTGCAATTTCAGCTCGTCGAGCTGTGAATTTAAACGGCTTTCGTAAATCCACACCCCAATAATCAGCAGTACAATTAAACTCACCGCCGCGCCCGCCGCAATCACCATATTGCGCCGTTTGGCTTGTTGCGCCCATTGCGCCATGCGTACAATCGCGCCATGCGGCACAAAAGCATATTGATAAACCACAGCGGAAGGCATCGGCAATAATTGCCAATCGGTGGGCTGGGCTTTCACAATTGGTTCATCAATGGGTGGGAATAATTTAATCATTTCCTGCAATTGTTGGTGAAACTCACCCACGCTTAAATCTTGTTTGGGCACGCTTAACCAGCGCGTAATTGCCGAGCCTGACCATTCCACATAGGTGACATGCTGTTCATCTTCATCATGGATACAGTTCAAGCCCTTGTTATTCACAGGCAAACTGACCAAAGGACGCGGCAAAATACAGGCGAGAAATAAACCGACTTTTTCAAAAGCGCGATACAATTCTTCAGCGCGTTTCACCGACAGCCACAATGCCACAGTTTGCCCGCCTTGGGGTTGGGCTTGTACTGCCAACAATAAAGGTTCATTGATGCCCGGCAATAAAGTTGGCAATTGCAACATCACCGCATTTTTCAAGCTTTGCGCAGAAATCGCAGGCAAAGTTAAAGAAGTCGCGACAAATTCACTGCTGGGTAAACTTAAGGCAATGCGTTTTTTATCGTCCGTGGTGGGCAATAAACGCCGCGCTGCTTCTGCCAATTCCGCAGGACTCAGCGTCAGCATCGATTCATCAGCTTGTGCGACTAAATTCTGTTGCTCAGCATGAAATAACACATTGTTATGTGTGATTAAACAAATATCACACAAGGCAGTTTGCGCGGCTTTAGATTTTTTAAAGAGTTGAGGCAGTTTGAATTTTTTCATCCAATTTCCTTTAAGGTCTGAAACCGCTTCCTTCAGGGGAATAGTTCAATGGTGCTCACATGCGTTCGTATGTGATCATTTTTGGTAAGCTCTACGTTGACGGAGAGGCAAGTCACCGACCTATCGATGTTTTACTCATTCGACAGCTGGGGTCTGGATTGAAACATAATCACTGAGCGGTTCGTACACGGGCGGTTGTACTTCTAGCCCCATGTCTAATAAGTGTTGAGTCAAGTGGGGATTATAATAAGGGTCACCTTGTTGCAGCCAAGTGTGCCACGTTGTTGCAAACTCTGCACGTTCGCACTCGGGCAAGGCGGTAAAATTCTCACTGACATCGGCAATAAATTCAGCAAAAGGCGTATACACACAACGTGCATTGTCGTGCAAAGCCCGCAGTGCAAAATCCCATAAACTATAAACGCTTTGATAATTGGCATTTAAGCCCCCCAGCTTTTCCCACACATTGCGTTTCAAAGCGAATGCGGCGGGATGGGGCACGCTAACATTGCGTAAAATTGCCGTCGCTGCCATGTAACCCGGTATACTTGCGGATGTGCCTTGATAAGAACACAAGGGCACGCCTGATTCGCGTAGCACTAAACCTGCATGAACTAAATTTTGAGCGCGGTCTACAATTTTCCCAGTGACCAAAGCCACTTCAGGAATCTGTAAACTGCCTAATAATTCGGTGAATGAATCTTCAGCCAGCGGCTCGACCGTTTCCGTGAGAAATATTAAGTTGTTCGCGGTTTCATGCTGTGCAAAGGCTTGATTAACCTGTTCTGCATAATTAAGACTTGCACGAATTTTAACAACTTGATAACTATGTTCAGGCGGTGCGGCAAAATGCACCCGATAATTTCCGCGCCACAAGGATTTATTTTCGCTGACCGTGGCGTGTAAACCGCGTCGCTGCAACGCCTGTTCTAAAGCTTTAATCCCTGCGATATACGCATATTCTTTCGCACCGTGCGCCAAAGCTACAGATTGCGCGTGTTGTCGCCAATGGTAAAGCACTTTGGGCAAATGGCGCACCACGGGATTTAATTCAGCAGCGCGTAAAATTAAATCATAATCCTGCGAGCCTTCAAACCCGAGGCGCGTGCCGTCTAACTTGCGCAATAAGGCGGTGCGATACACCAATAAATGAAATAAATAATTGCCCGACAGCAAAGTTTCTGGCGACCATGCGGGCTTGAATAAGTGCATGAAACGAAAGCCGCGTGGTGAAAGCATATCGCGGTCGCTGTAAACAATGTCGGTGTCGGGAAATTTTTGCAGCAGCACAGCGACATGGTGTAAAGCGTCGGGGGCAATGCGGTCGTCGTGGTCTAAAAATGCGACAAATTCACCCGCCGCAGTTTCAATGCCACGATTGGTCGCGTGGCAAATGCCTTGATTTTGTGGCAGATGTTGCACTTTAATTCGTGCATCCAGCACTGCAAAACCCTGTAAACATTCCAAAGTGTCGGCGCGGCTGCTGCCATCATCGATTAAATGCAATTCCCAATGCGGATAGGTTTGCGTGAGCACGGAATACACACATTCCCGCAATTGTTCGGGTTCGGTATTAAATACGGGCGTGACCAAACTCAGCAACGGTGGGTTTTCCCACGTTTGCGCCAAATCGCGTAAAGCTTGCCATTGCGCCAAACTAATAAAACTGTTGTGAAATAACCAGGCTTGATATTCGACCCATTCACTGCTTGCCCATTGGCGAAGTTGGGTTTCGCTGGGAATCCATTCGGGTTTGGGAGGGCTGGGTTTGTTAAACCAAGCTAAAAATTTTAAGAAAGCGGTATACAATCGTGTGCTGTCTCTGAGTTGAACGGTAAAAGCAAGGCTAAGCTGCTGATGAAATGAACCATTCTATCAAATTCAAGGCTGATAATGCCTAATTCCCCGTAAATAGTTACGAAAACCATACAAAAGAATTGGTAGTACTTTTGAACCAAGATTTACAGCATTAAAAATGTTCTCGTAGGAAGTAATTTCGTGAATGCTAATTTTTGATAAAAATCAGACCGAAATCATGATACTTTCAACGCATAATTCATGAAAACTCACAGAATTCTTACAAAAATTAATTTTTTGCACAAACTTTGCATCTAAGAATAAAACCCCATAAACTTAAAAATACTTTCCATCCTACGATAACTCACTATTATGCCTATCACATCTCCTAAAGTTGGATTGTTTGTCACCTGTTTAGTTGACCTATTTCGCCCAAATGTCGGATTTTCAGCCATTAAATTAATCGAACAAGCAGGTTACAGCGTCGATGTGCCCGAACAGCAAACTTGTTGCGGACAACCTGCATATAACAGTGGTGATGTGCCCACTACCCGCGAATTAGCGCGCCAAGTGATGGCTGCTTTTGAAAACTATGATTATGTCGTTGCGCCTTCAGGTTCTTGCGCTTCAATGTTAAAGTTTCATTATGTCGAGCTTTTTAAAGATAATCCTGTCGAACTCGAAAAAGCCCAGCATTTCGCCAATCGCTGCCACGAATTAACCAGCTTTCTCACTGAAATTTGTGGCATGAAACAAGTCACTGCGAATTTTCCTCACCGAGTCACTTATCATGATTCTTGCTCAGGCTTACGCGAAATGGGGATAAAACAACAGCCGCGTCAATTGCTGAACAGTGTCAGAGGCTTGAATTTGGTGGAAATGAAAGAAAGTGAAACTTGCTGCGGTTTTGGCGGCACGTTTTGCCTGAAATATCCAGATATTTCAACCCGCATCGTGTCTGACAAAGTCGCGAATATTCATCACACCGATGCCGAAGTTTTAACCGCAGGCGATTTGGGCTGTTTAATGAACATGGCGGGACGTTTGAGCCGCACGGGCAGCAAAGTGCAGGCGTATCATGTCGCAGAAATTTTGGCAGACATGACCAATATTCCCGCGATTGGCGAAGCGGAGGGTGAATAAATGCAGATAAATTCACCGCACTTTAAACAACGCGCCACCATTGCCCTGCAAGACATGCGTTTGCAAAAAGCGTTAAGCAAGGCGAAAGGCGGCTTTATTGATAAACGGCTGGCGGCAATTTCCGCGCTGCCTGAGTTTGAAGCCCTGCGTGAACGCGGCAAAGCGATAAAACAACACACT
>JBDLSS010000104.1:0-6289 GCA_039799345.1 Pseudomonadota bacterium | reverse complement strand
TATTTCAACTGGCGTTCCGAATACAGTCGCCAATTTTCTGGGCGTGGCGTGGGGATTTTTGCCGACGATCCGACTTCTTCACACCGTAATACCGATTGGACGCGTAAAAATATCGTAGTGTTATCTTCGGGCGGTGGTTTGGCGCGGCTGGTGAATGATGAAGAAATTCTCAGCGAGCGCGAATTGACGTTAGACGCATCGGGCGATGTTTTCGGAAAATACCTGCGCAAAGCGGGGCGCAGCGCGAATTACAATACCAAAGTCGAAACCAGCATTGAAAAAATCCAAGGTGCACTTCCCGAAAATTTGTTCACCGAATTACCCATTCATGGCTATGTATTAATGTTCCATTTAGAATTACATCATCATGTGTGGGTGCATGTTGATGATATGGAACCTTATGCTTATCAACCTGATTTAAAACAAAAATTGATTTTGCCACCCGAACAAACCGATTTAATTGACATCCTGACTGCTGAAATGGATGTGTTAATGGATGACATTATTGAGGGTAAATCTGGCGGCACGACGGTGTTATGTGCAGGGCCTGCGGGCGTTGGGAAAACGCTGACGGCGGAAGTTTATTCTGAAATTATCAAGCGTCCTTTGTACCGCGTGCATTCGGGGCAATTGGGCTTGAATGTGACTGAAATGGAAATTGCCTTAAAAAATACCCTAGTGCGGGCGCAACGTTGGGGCGCGGTGATGTTAATCGACGAAGCCGACGTTTATATCAAGCGGCGCGACGACAATATTGCCGCCAATGCCGTTGTCGGGGTATTTTTGAGAGTGTTGGAATATTTTAACGGCTTGCTGTTTTTGACCACCAACCGCGTTGGCGACATTGATGAAGCGATTGTATCTCGTTGTATTGCCTTAATTCGTTATCATCAACCCGGTTTGGAAGACCGTCGTAAAATTTGGGCAGTGATGGTGGAACAATTCGGATTACAACTTGAACCGCAATTGTTGGACACCTTGGCTGAGAAATTTCCCGAAGCCAGCGGACGCGATATTAAAGGTTTGGCGAAATTGGTCGCGAAATATTGTCATCATAAATCAGTCGCGCCTACGCTTGCCGTGTTTGAACGCTGTAGCATTTTCCGTGGCATGGAATTAGATTCGGTAGTAAAAGCTGTGTAAAGTGAAATGATTAAGCAAGGACTGGCAGTTTAGCTTTAAAAAAGGGGCGTTAAGATTTAAAAAACCAGTCCTTAAATTGCCTAACGGAGACTTTAAAGCGTGAATCTTTAGCTCCTTTTAGGAATTTGGGGCGCAGTAAGTAGTTCTGATGGAATTAAGACGAAGGTAGACACAAAGTATCTAATCGGACAAGACCTTATTAGGTAAGTTATCGAGTTCAATGCTGGAAAACTCGTGGTTCTCGACCAGTCTACATGTTCCCCCGAGCAAGAGCTTACCAAAGACTTGCTCAATATCTTACACGTCTTTAGTTGCCTAATGCGCGGGCTTAGATATTATAAAAAGCAAGTTGCACAAGCTACATCTAACTGCACAGAACAAGTACGCGCCTTGGTAGATAAACCCGACTGTTTTACAGTCACAGTTAGCATTAGTTAAATAATATTAATAAAAAATTATCGGAGTTTACCTATGAGTCTTGGTGCTGACTTTATTGCGATTTCTGAACAAAAACTATCTAAATTACAGGATACGCCCAAAGAGCTTTGTAATTTTTTGCGCAAAGAAGGAGATGAGAAACCCAGTGAACGCTTGTGTATTGATGATGCTTGGGACATTTTGGCGCAAACCTTGGACAAATTGAACATTGCGTTTTCGACAAAACTGCAACAGCTGACAGGTTTACCCTGCGCCGAAATGGCGTTTTATCTTTCTGCCGCAGATGTTGCGCTTTTGGCGAAACAACTGACCGCATGTGACAGTGCTGCAATACGCAGGATTTTAAAAAGTTTGGATTATGAGGAAATTTATCACGGTGAACGTTGGCGCGAGGAAGAAGACGAATCCGAGGAAGAATTTCTGGAATTTTTTGAAAATGTTAGCAATTTTTTTGAAGAGGTTGCTGACAAAAATGCGGCGATTGTTTATTTATTGACTTAAGTGAAATAGGTAAATTTTTTCTAATGTGTCTTGGGAATATCTGATTTATAATATTCCCCTAATAGATGACTCCCGCATTATAAAAGATAAAATTCAAGGAAACTTTCATGTTTGACTATCATCCCGCTCCCAACCTTTTAGCAGAACGTATTATTTTAGTAACCGGAGCTGGTGATGGCATCGGACGTGCTGCTGCAAAAGCCTTTGCCGCTCATGGTGCAACGGTCATTTTATTAGGGCGTACCACTCGTAAGCTTGAAATGGTGTATGACGAAATCGAAGCTGCAGGACATCCGCAAGCCGCAATTTATCCGATGAATTTAGAAGGGGCGACCGCCAAAGATTATGAAGATTTGGCACGCACTTTGGGCAATGAATTTGGGCATTTAGACGGTTTACTGCACAATGCCGCGATGTTGGGCGCGTTGACTCCGCTCGATTATTACGACACCACGATGTGGTTTCAGGTGATGCAAGTCAATTTAAATGCCCCGTTTTTGCTGACGAAAGCCTGTTTACCCTTATTACGCAAAGCCGCTGATGCTTCCGTGATTTACACCTCTTCCAGCGTGGGACGCAAAGGGCGGGCGTATTGGGGCGCGTATGCAGTTTCTAAATTTGGCATCGAAGGCATGGCGCAAGTGCTGGCTGATGAGTTGGAAACCAACACTAATATTCGCGTGAATACCATTAATCCTGGTGGCACGCGTACCGCTATGAGAAGTTCCGCTTTTCCTGGTGAAGACCCCGCCAGCTTACCTACACCAGAACAAATTATACCCCTGTATTTATATTTAATGGGGGTAGACGGGCGCAGCATCCACGGACAAAGTTTAAATGCCCAAGATGTACAATTGCCTATCCCCTTGTAAACTTAAAGTTTCTGCCTAAAAGTTCCCTTCTCGCAAACACCTGACAGCTTTTATTTGTAAAATCTGTCAGGAACGCTTTGAATTTTATTGGATATAAGCCATTTATGACGTGCATCCACAACACCTAAATACACTATCTCTTCTTGAAATTCCTCAATAAAATAGCTCATAAAAATTTTATCTTATCAATTTTATACATTTTATAATTTATCTTTGAGCGAAAAGAAAGAAACTCTAGGGCGTGTCATCAATTAAGCAATCCGTAGGTTGGGTTGGCACAAGTCAACCCAACGAAAACAAAGAATGTGATGTTGGGAAGGATTTGGGTTTGTGTTGGGTTGCCGTTGGCAACCCAACCTACGTGGCTTTAGGGGATTGGGACGCAGTTGAAATTAATGATACGCCCTAAGTTTATAAGCCCAAGTAATAAATTACATATTCGGATAAAATAGGCTAATTAATAAGCATTATGGCATTAACACTGCATAAGTTCTAAAAATATTTGTAGGGTAGACACAAAGTATCTAATTTTATAACAAAAGATTCAAAGTAAGACTGTTCTTAATATATTGAGCCTTGCTCATTATCGCTTTAAACAATTTTTAAAAAATAAAGCTTTTGAGTTTGGGAAAACAGTTTTAGATGTTTGTGAAGCCTATACAAGTAAAACTCACCCAGAGACGGGTGAGATTAAACAAATAGGCAGTGTAAAAAGAATACGCTTGTTATCTGGGAAGTGGGTCAACAGAGACATCGTGGGAACGCGTAATATTCTTTTACGCGCCTTGGTAGATAAACCCGACTGTTTTACAGTCGCAATTGGCATTAGTTAAATAATGTTAAGAACAAATTATCGGAATGAAATCATTATGTTTAAAGCAATGAAAATTCGTACACGCTTATTTATGGGCTTTATGGCGATGACCTTGTTTAGTGTTGTGCTAGGAGGTTTCTCAATTTATCAAATGAATCGATTAGCGACTTTAACCGAAAAACTGCATTATCACCCATTCACCGTCACCAAAACGATTCGTGATATACATATCATGTTACTCGAAATGCGTTTATACATGCGTGATATGGCTATGATCGATAGTCAAGTTTCAGAAAGTATGATTGCTAAAGTAAATAAACTCGATGAAGAGTCTGTCAATGCTTTGGATTTAGTTAAAGAACGTTTTTTGGGAGATGCGAACGACGTGATTGCATTGCGTGCGAGTTTAGTGGAATGGCGACATGCCCGTGAAGAAGCATTTAACCTGAAGCGTCAGAGTAAAAATGAAGAAGCGCGTCAACAAATTTTAACGGGTATTAATGCCGTTAAATTTAAACAGTCAATAGATTTTGTTTATAAAATTAGTGAGTTCGCTAACAATAAAGCCATCAGTTTCATGGAACGTGCCAGCAAAGAGCGTGAAGACGCACTGTTTTGGTTATGCTTACTTTTGGTTTTGACCAGCTTGTGTAGCTTAGGCATTGTGTACTTGTTCGCCCGTGCGATTAATCGCCCTTTAAGTCAAGCAGTTAATGTAGCCAATGCGATTGCCGCAGGCAATTTACACAACCAAATCACCCATGATCGTCAAGATGAAACAGGACAATTACTGATTGCTTTTGACAGCATGCAAATTCAACTACGTGAACGCATCGCCCGTGAAAAAGCGATTACAGAAGATGCCTTACGCATTAACCGCGCCTTGGATTGTGTCACTACAGGCGTGATTATTTTAGATGCGCAACATCAAGTTATTTATATCAACGAAGTGGCACAACGCTTGTTTAAAAGCGACGAACGCAATATTCGTCAAGAACTGCCCAAGTTTGACGCAAATAGTTTAATTGGTGCGCCGATTGACGTGTTTTATCACAATCCAGCCCAACAACGGCAATTGCTAGACCAGCTTACTCAAAGTTTACGCACCACCTTGAAAATTGGCTCGTTGACCATAGACCCGATTTTCACCCCCGTGGTTAACACAGAAGGGGAGCGGGTAGGAACGGCGGTTGAATTTAATAACCGCACCCAAGAAATTGCCACCGAGCAAGAAATTAACACGGTGACGGTTGCCGCAGCGCAAGGCATTTTCAACCAACGGATTGAACTGGATAATAAAGCTGGATTTTTCCGCACCGTGAGTGAAAGTATTAACGTTACCTTGGACTTTAATCAACGCATGATTGAAGAAATTATGCGCGTGGTCGCTGCTATGGCGACGGGCGATTTAACCCAAACCATTGAAAAAGATTATGCAGGCTCGCTGGATCGTCTTAAGCAAGATGTGAATGCCACGGTTAAGAAACTCACAGAAGTGATGCAAAGTATTCAGCAAACCGCTCAATCCGTCAGCCAAGGCGCGGATGAAATTTCTCAGGGCAATGTTTACCTCAGTCAACGCACTGAAGAACAAGCCGCCTCTTTGGAAGAAACCGCTGCCAGCATGGAAGAAATGACTGCGACGGTGCAACAAAATGCGGACAATTCACGGCAAGCTGCACAACTTGCGACTACGGCTAAACAACGTGCCGAACAAGGCAGCCAAGTGGTGGGCAGTGCGATTTTAGCAATGAATGAAATCAACAGCAGCAGCCGTAAAATTGCAGACATTATCAGTGTAATTGATGAAATCGCTTTTCAAACGAATCTGTTAGCGTTAAATGCGGCGGTGGAAGCGGCGCGAGCTGGCGAACAAGGACGCGGTTTCGCAGTGGTTGCCTCGGAAGTGCGCAATTTGGCACAACGCAGTGCGGCGGCGGCGAAAGAGATTAAAGAACTGATCAAAGACAGCAGTGAAAAAGTATCGGAAGGGGCGCGTTTGACGAATCAATCGGGCGAGACTTTGGATGAAATCATGACTGCTGTGAAAAAAGTCAGCGACATCGTTGCAGAAATTGCTGCCGCCAGTCAAGAACAATCTTCAGGGATTAAGCAAGTTAATAAAGTGGTGGCACAACTTGATGAAGTAACACAACAAAATGCAGCATTGGTGGAAGAATCTACGTCAGCCAGCGATTCAATGCGTAATCAAGCACAAAATTTAAAGCAACAAATCAGTTTCTTTAAGTTGCCTGAATCACAGGGTTTTAAGGTGACTCCCAGCACTCCTGCGAAAACGATTGCACCTCACACCACACATATTCCATCCGTGACGGTGGCACATCCAGGATTACGTAAAGCCGTGGAAACCCCACTTCAACATTTACATCTGGCTCGCCGAGTGCCGACCACGCCTGTGGTACACGATGATGAATGGAAAGATTTTTAGATTTAATGAGCTGACTGCTTGGAAACATTAGGGAGTTTAAACCGTATTTTTTAAATTTTTAAGAGTTACGCA
>JBDLSS010000103.1:0-4673 GCA_039799345.1 Pseudomonadota bacterium | reverse complement strand
GGTTGATTAGCTAATGAATCAGTAATTCTTATAGAATTCCCACCATAGAAGTCAGAAGAGGTCGTTTGATTACCAAAACTATCTATAGCTGTCCCTTTCTTCAATTCAGATAACTTGGGATTGGTGGTGGTGGTGACATTTTTCCCTTTTGAGGAGGCAGCATCTAACTCAGCATCTGAGAGGGTTGAATCATCTGCTACTTTAACGTTTTTCAGTTTAGCAGGACAATTAGGATCACCTTTAATATTACCGCCTATAGTTCCCCCCGTCAGTGTGGCACAAGGAGCAAAAGTGACATCTTTGACAACGCCGCCTACTGTGCTAGTGTTTTTATTGTCACCGCATAACGTACCATCCTTAAGTAATCCGCCTTTAAAATCGATATTACAAACAACACCCTTATTGTCTATAGAACCCGTTGCCGTACCCCCATCAAGTTTCCCTTTTGGAGTAATTGTTGTGTTTGAAACCCAGCCCTGACTGGTGACATTGCCATCAATGGTCGTATTTGAGAGTTGTCCATTGGGTCCAATATTTTTGACCGTGGTTTTATCTCCCGCACCATTACAGGCCGCATTCAATTCACTACTCCGAACGCAAGGATTAGGATCAATAATAGCGGGGGAGATTGGTTTTGCATCGAACTGTGCAGTACAACTGGTATTTGCAGTGAGCTGAAAAACCGTGCCACAACTGGCAGGTGTCCAGCCTGTGAAATTAGAACTTAAATCAGGGGTTGCCGTTAAACTAACGCTTTGACCAGAACTATAAGTGCCTGCTGCTGTACCGCTCAAAGTTCCCAAACCCGTGCCCGTTTTGCTCACAGATAAAGTGACTTGAGAATCAAATTGTGCGGTGCAGGTGACAGCTCCATCAAGTTTGAAAGCAGTACCACAACTGGCGGGTGTCCAGCCCTTAAAGTCTGAACCTGCATCAGCCGTTGCAGTTAATTGAACAGCTTGACCGATGGTATAAGTTCCTGCGGCTGTGCCTGTAATTTTACCTGTTCCTGTCCCCGAGGTTTGCAAAGTCAGGCTTGGCGTTTTCAGGTCAAATTGGGCAACACAATCTGTATTTGCTGTCAGTAAAAAAGCAGAACCGCAACTGGTGGGAGTCCAACCCTTAAAATCTGAATTTGCCGAGGCTGTTGCAGTCAAAGCGACACTTTGACCACTGTTATACGTTCCCGCAGTTGTTCCACCTAAACTACCTGTGCCAGTGCCACTACTCTTAACGCTTAGTTGATAAGAAGGTATGGGGGGAATATAAGGTGGAGGCACATAAGTGGGCGGAGGGGTATAAGTATATGCCCCATAACTCGGAACAGAAATGACAGATAGTAAGCCTATTAAACTGATAGTTTTGGTGAGAGATATGAATCTCTGAATATGAGCTTGTCCTATCGCTGGACAAAATATTTTTTCGATGTGTCGCATGATGTTCATCTCTTAGAATAAAGAACTGCACTTTTAAGATAAAGCACAACTTCATTTTATCTTAATGCAACCGAAAAAATTTGACTTTGCCGCACAGTTTTTTGACTTTGCCGCACGATTTTATGAAAAATGTGCAATTTAAGGGGTATTTACCATAATTTAATGTTTTTCCACTGAAAATTCATGCGTGATTAACGAGGGAAATATTTAATACTTAGTAAGGTAAAGGGCTTTCTTTAAATTTAATTTGCAGTAAACAGAACACAAGAAACTCTCTAGGAGTTACGCAGTTGAAATCGCCAGCAGTTCGTAGCAATTAAAGGTGTATGGCGGCTACGCCTTATACACCCTACGCTTAATATTAATAAATTGTTTTAAATTAATAGGTTATTAAATCAAGTGAGTAGCTCCTAGTTGCAATAAATCCGCATGATATGGTTTTGCCGCAAAATGAAAAGGTACAGGACCTTCAGGTTCAGCGTGCATAAATTGTTTTACCCATGCAGAATCACTGGCAAATAATTCCTCGGGTGTACCTTGTCCCACCACGATGCCTTCTGATAAGACATAAATATAATCAGAAATTGCGGCGACTTCCTGCACATCATGCGAAACCACAACGCTGGTTAAACCTAAAGCATCATTAATTGAACGAATCAAACGTACCAGCACGCCCATTGAAATTGGGTCTTGTCCTGTAAATGGTTCATCGTACATAATCATCATTGGGTCAAACACCAAGGCACGTGCCAACGCTGCCCGCCGCGCCATGCCACCTGATAATTCACTGGGCATTAAATGCCGTGCGCCGCGCAACCCTACCGCTTCTAATTTCATTAAAACTAAATGATGTAACAGGGATTCGGATAAATTAGTGTGTTCACGCAACGGAAATGCGATATTTTCAAACAAATTTAAATCGGTCAGCAACGCGCCGCTTTGGAACAACATGCCCATGCGTTTGCGTAAATTATATAAATCAGGCTGGCTTAAGTCGGGCACATTCAAGCCATCAACTTCCACTGTACCCGAACGCGGACGCAATTGTCCGCCAATTAAGCGCAATAAAGTGGTTTTACCCGTACCGCTGGGTCCCATAATCGACGTGACTTTTCCCCAAGGAATATCTAAATTCACCCCATTGAAAATTAAACGATTGCCCCTCGCAAACGTTAAGTCCCGAATTTTAATTAAAGTGTCGTTCTGCATGATCAAAATTCTGTGTAAACAAGATGACTGCACAGTGTAAAGGAGTTGCTGTAAAAAAGGGATACTCGATAGAGGTGTATGACACTACGTTTGCTGTTTGTTTGAACCAAATATGTGTAGTAAACAAAGTCAAATAGGGGATGATGTGGGATGAAGCTATAGCAATCTTCCATATGGTAAAGCAATTTAAAATATGGACTCTTAAATAAACCAAGCAATATACTTGAGGTATGGTATTTCAATTTTAATCATGTTCACTCTATCTCGAAAATAGAAATATTATATCAGTCTTAAAAGTCCCTTAACTCACTCACGGAATGATTCAGACGCAACATGTTAGATGATTTAAATCAGTATCCTAAGCCACGGGTTATGGTTGATATTGCCATTTTCACCGTCGCCGATCAGGCTTTAAAAGTCTTATTAATTCAACGCGGTATCCCACCATTTCAAGGACAATGGACTTTACCCGGCGGCGCACTCCGTATCGGGAGCGATGCCAGTTTAGAAGCTGCCGCCCGCCGTGAACTCGTAGAAGAAACGGGTGTCAATAATCTTTATTTAGAACAACTAGGCAGTTATGGCAGCCCCGAACGCGATCCTCGCGAATGGACGGTGAGCATTGCCTATTTCGCCTTGGTGAGTGCTCACGAGGTGGAATTACGTCTGGGTACAGATGCCACCACCGCCCAATGGTTTGCCATCCTCGGCGACAAAGTCGATTTACCACTGGCTTTTGACCACGCCACAATTTTGAGAGATGCCACCAAACGCTTGCGGGCTAAATTGGATTACTCTGATATTGCGGTGCATTTGTTGCCCAAAGAATTCACTTTGAGCGAGTTGCAACAGGTTTATGAATTAATCATGCAAGAAAAATTGAATAAAAGTTCATTTCGGCAACGGGTCGATAAGGCGCAATTGGTGCAGCCGATTCCGAATAAAATGCGCACGGGTTCAAATCGCCCCGCGCAACTTTATCAATTTGTGCCCTGTGAACAGAACCGAATATTTTTCCCACGCAGCCTTGCATGGGCGCAGAAGGGTAATGAAAAATGAATTTAATTCCAGAAATGAATGCGTATTATTGGCTGGCGTTGCAGGATAAATGGGTGATTAATCCTCGGACGGTTGAGAAATTGCCGTTGCGTGGCTCAACTCTTCTCAACGCAAGTTTTATTACAAGCCATCAACAAGTATTTGGCACATGGCGCGGTCAGCCTTGCTATTTAGTGGAGTTGGTAAAGGACAGTGTGTTACCTGACGGCTTAGAAACCAAGGGGTTGCGTGCGTTGACTTATTCCTTGTCAGAAGAGATTTTTGTTTTAACAGGACGTGCGGCACAATTATTATTTTGGGAAAAAACTCATCAGTTTTGTAGTCGCTGTGGTGCACCAGTCAAGTTACATCCTCAAGAACGCGCTAAACATTGTTCCGTTTGTCAGATGATATTTTATCCCAAGATTACCCCTGCTATGATTGTCTTAGTGCAGCGCGGTGATCAGATATTATTATCTCGCTCGCCACATTTTGCACAAGGTTTATACAGTGTACAGGCGGGTTTTGTGGAGGCGGGTGAGAGTGTTGAAGAAACCGTGGTGCGGGAAATCCGTGAAGAAGTGGGCTTAGAAATTAAAAATGTACGCTATTTTGGTAGCCAAGCTTGGCCGTTTCCCAGTTCGTTGATGTTAGGATTTACGGCGGAATATGCGTGGGGAGAATTACGCCCACATCCCAAAGAAATTGAAGATGCACGCTGGTGCAATATTCATGAATTACCTGCGTTGTTACCTTCCAAATTAAGCATTGCGTCACGTTTAATTAAAAATTTTATTGATCAACAGAATTTACTGTGTCCCTAAATTCCTGATAGGAGACGTTGAAAGACTAAGCAGTTAATGTTTAGCTTTCTTCAAGGGATGCAGTTAAGACTTTAAATAGACTCACCTCACACAGGGAGAAAAATAATGTCATTTTTTGAATGGGATCATTCATTAGACGTTGGTGTAGAAGCAATGAACCAACAAC
>JBDLSS010000102.1:0-4718 GCA_039799345.1 Pseudomonadota bacterium | reverse complement strand
TATTATATTCAATATATTAAAATTTAAGTCACGTCGAAAACCCATTAAAATCAGCGCGGCTTTTGGCAACCGTGACAAATGCCATAAATGTAGAGACAATGATCGGTCATGTCAAAACCTTTAAGTTTTGCAATATTGCGTTGGCGTTCTTCAATAATATCGTCGGTAAATTCTTCAATTTTACCGCATTTCACGCACACCACATGGTCATGATGTCGCCCTTCATTCAATTCAAAAACCGATAAGCCACCTTCAAAATGGTGACGAGAAACCAAACCTGCGGCTTCAAATTGGGTTAATACACGATATACCGTTGCCAGTCCAACATCTTCGCCAGAATCGAGCAAGAATTTATAAACATCTTCAGCACTCATGTGCCGTTGCTCGCTATTTTCCAACAATTGCAACACGCGCACTCTCGGCAACGTGGCTTTGAGTCCTGCTTTTTTCAAGTCTTGAGATTCCATGCGCGGTGACTCCATACATCAGTAAGCATTAGGGGTGTGTTTTTCACAACAGTGGGTTATTATGAAAGTTTATTCAAAATTAAAGTAGAGTGAGTTAGTGATGCAAAAACTTCTCATTATTATAATGTGCAGTGCAAGTTTTTTGCTGACAAGTTGCGCAATTTATAAAATTGATGTCCAACAGGGCAATGTGGTGACGCAAGAAATGTTAGACCAGTTGGCGGTGGGGATGCCCATGCCAAAGGTGCGTTTTATTATGGGCACGCCGATTGTGGTCGATGTGTTCCATCAACAGCGTTGGGACTATGTTTATAGTTTTCAAGCGGGCGGTGGCGAACGTGAACAACGTCGTATCTCCTTATTTTTTAACAAGGGCAATTTAGCACGGATTGACGGCGACATTGCGCCTAAAACCGCCCCAACCACGACACCCAGCGCGAAACCTGTGCTTTCAGAAGAGCCGATTTTATAAATGCGCTTATATCCCCAATCTTTCAAATTTATTTCTTATTATAAAGCTTTACTGGCATTTACCTTAATAATGTTATTAACCGCCTGCCTTGGGGGCGGTGGTGGCGATGGTACGACCAATAATAGCACTACAACTGATTTAACCAATCGCAATACCAGCGCAAGCGCACTCAGTCGTTTGACGCTAACTGCAACCATTCAACGCACCGTACAGTCAACACCCACGACGGTATTAACCGTAACCGCCCGCGACAGCGTGGGTTTACCCTTAGCGAATATTGCTATTGGTTTAATCAGCAGTTCGGACAATGTGCAATTCACCACCGCACTGGGCAACACAGATAACAATGGGATATTTACCACCACCGTGCGTGACCCCGTGCCCGAATCAGTGACCGTAACCGCGATTTCTAACAACATCAGCAGTAATGTGTTGGCATTAACTTTCGATTCAGTGGCGGGCGGCTTAAATGTCACCGCCGCACAAACGATTATCGCGCTTAACAAAGCGGTTAAAGTCGATGTGGCGGTGCTGAACGACAAAGGTAGCGATGTCGCCTTAGCTGGACGTGCGCCATTACGGGTTAGCGTCACAGGCAACGCGCAATTATCCAACGTGCCTACTACCACTGATGACAGCGGCAAAGCCAGTTTTAATGTAAGCGATGCCACGGCGGAAAATGTCACGCTCACGGTGAACAGCGGTTCAAGCAGTCAAACCGTCACTTTGTATTTTGGGGCAAGTTTACAATTATTACCGAGCAATAATTTAGCGATTGCCAGCAGCACGCTGACGGCTTTATTAAAAGATGCGAATAATACGCCATTGGTGGGGCAAGAAATCCAATTCGGTTTTGCCAATGCCAATGCCTTCGCTTTATCGCCTACGGTTGCGAAAACGGGCGCGGATGGCAGCGTCAACGTGTTAATCAATGACATTGCCAAAGCAGGCGGACAAGGCTTGATTAAAGCCAGCATCGGTGATTTAAGTGCGCAGGCAACTGTTAATTTTTACGCACAATTTGGGGAAAATCGTTTCCTGAACGTGGACAGCAGCGGCAATGTGTTTGGATTAAATCAAACCGCGACTTTAACCGCCACGGTGACTGATAAAAATGGTTTACCTGTGACGGGGCAAAAAATTACTTTTACCCCGAGCGCGATTTCTGGACGTACCAGCACTGTAGTCATTACTCCCAGTTCTGGCACAACTGACGCACAAGGGCGAATTAGTGTGACTGCAAGCAGTAGCGTGGGCGAAAATACGACAATCATTGTGCAAGCTGACACGGCTACGCAAAAAATTCCTTTGTATTTCGGGGCGCAATTAGCCTTGTTTCCCAGTACGCTCAACGCGGTTGCTGATGGAGTCACCCCTGTTTCCCTAACCGCCAGCTTAACCGATGTGACAGGCGCGGGAATCGCTGGGGTTGCAGTGGATGCACGGGTGAAAAATGGCACGGCTTTATTAGATAATTTCCGTGTAGTCACCGATGATCATGGTTATGCCGTGTTCAAAGCGAAAAACAGCACGGCTGAAAAAACCAATTTTGAAGTGAAAGCGGGTGGTTTGGCGGGGGTTGTGGTTGCGGTGGATTATTTATTCACAGGTGTGCCCGATACCATGACCTTATCAACCAGTCTCGCCGCCGATGCCAGTTTGTCCATTAACGGAACAGCAACGATCATTGCCAATGTGTTAGATAAGAAAAATCAGCCTGTGCGTGATGGTACGCAGGTTAATTTTACCAGCAATATTGGCAGTATTGTTCCTTATGGTTTTACCAAAAATGGCAAAGCGGAAGCGACTTTTAATGCAGGTGCAGTCACGGGTTTGGTGACAATTACCGCAACTGTTAATGTGAGTGAAGTAATTCAGAACGTTGTAACCACGGTGACGAGTAACAATCGTTTCACTTTAACAGCAACCACTTCCCTGAATATTCAACGCAGTGATAATGTGGGCACGATTGAAGTGAAAAGCATTGATCCCAAAGTGATTGGGATTATTGGCAGCGGTGTGACTCAAAATGCGACTTTGCAATTTTTGGTGAAAGACAGTGTCGGCAATCCTGTGGCAGATGGCAAAGAAGTCACTTTCAGTTTGGGCAGCCGTTTGAATGGCGGTGAAAGCATTAGCACAGGGAATTTAGACTCCTCGCTCAAAACTAAAACCAGCAACGGCATTGCCAGCGTGACCTTGCGTAGCGGCACCGTGGCGGGCAGTGTGGACGTAATCGCCAGTTTAGACAAAATCAGCACCGTGGCGCGGGTCACAATTGCTGGCGGTTTGCCTGATGCGGATCATCTTTCTTTGGCGGTGGAACATCGTAATATTGCAGGTGGCGTGCGTTTAGGCTTACAAAATAATTTGACCGCATTTGTGGCAGATCGTTATGGCAACGTCGTTCCTGACGCAACAACGGTGAGCTTCATCACGGAAGGCGGAATTATTGGGAAAAGTTTGGGCGGCGGGACTTTTACCTCGACTACCAATTTAGGGCAGGCAACGGCTGTGTTACAAAGTGCCAACCCGACGACTCCTAATTTAGGCGGTTTAGGCAGTTTACGCACTTCAGGTTTTGCCTGTAATTCGCCTTACACTGCGATAAGTTCTACCACTGCCACCACTTTGTGCGGTAATGCGGGCTTGAGCACCATCATCGCCTTTACCACGGGTAGCGAAAGCTACCAAGATATTAACGGTAATGGGAAATTTGACGCAGGCGCGGATCGTTTCACCGACAAAGGTTATATCGATGCCAATACGAATGGGCAATGGGATATGGGCGAGCTGATTACCAATAAAGGCGATCTCAGTGAACCTTATATCGATGCCAATGACAATGGCACGTATGACTCGGGCGAGTTTTATGTGGATGTTAATCAGAACCATCGCTTTGATGGCCCTGATGGGGTTTTCCAAGAAAATACTGCGGTGTGGACTAGCACTCGGGTTTTATTCTCGGCAGATACTGCGCCAATCACGGTATCTCCTAGCAGTTTTTCATTGTCGAACACAGGAACACAGGTGTTCACCATTGAAAACGTGGGCGATAAATTTGGCAATCCTTTGGTGGCAGGCTCTTCGTATAAAGTGAGCACTACTAACGGCGTGCTCGGTGGCGTGGTTGATTTCGTGTTCCCAGACAGCAGTTCAGGAAGTACGAAAGTGCAATTTACCTTATCGAGCAATCCCCCGACTTTACTTACTACGACGACTACAAATGCCGTTACTGGTGCTTCTACTTCAGCAAGTCGTTATGTTTATCCTGATGCCGCGCCTGCTGCAATTACGGTGAAATTATTGTCACCGTTTAAAGAGCAATCACCGGGTGGAAATGGAGATGTGAGCTTTGTGATTACAGGTTCAATTAATAATCCGTAAGCAGTGTTTAATATCCAAGGCTGAGTCTTTTCAAATAATTCAGTCTTGGACAATAGTTTTGATTTGTTTAGTATATTTAGGTTTAATTCGTTTAACAGAGGACAGATAATGCCCAATTCAACACAACGTTATACTTTGGTTGCGATTGCCTTACATTGGCTCATCGCGCTGTTTATTATTGGACTGCTTGCAACGGGTTGGTATTCAGGCAGTTTGCCTAAAGGCGATGCGCGCACTGCAATTATTTTACTGCATAAATCCATTGGCTTATTGGTCTTTGGTCTAATTCTTATTCGTATTTTTTGGCGTTTAACGCACACGCCGCCCGCCTTGCCCGAAAGTTTGCCCAGTTGGACCAAAGTTGTGGCAGGAATTTTACACTTCGGCTTATA
>JBDLSS010000101.1:0-3885 GCA_039799345.1 Pseudomonadota bacterium | reverse complement strand
TCCTTTATCAATATAGCTATTTTTGATGTAATCATACCGTATACCTCATTTCAAAAATAATTAACAGCCTTCACCTCTTCCAAATTCACCCCGATGGCTTGCTTGGTGGTGCTACCAAACGCTTCCGTTGCCCCTGTCACGAGAGCAGTGAGCTCCGTAGGTTGGGTTGCTATTGGCAACCCAACATTAACCCCAAATCACCAACAATCCTAATTTTCACCCCGCATTCTTGTTGGGTTGGCTGGTCGCCACCCCCCCCTGCTTTTTTGTCAGAACCACAATTCACACAATTATCTTAATTAACACAATTAACAGACTATTTTTCTTTAATCGTGGTCATTGTGTAAATTATGTGAATTGTGGTTCAGACATCCCAACTCACCTAGCTGGTCGGAGGGCTAAATCATTAACGGTTATTTACTTTAAGCCGCGTAGGTTGGGTTGCTATCGGCAACCCAACATTAACTCCAAATCACTAACAATCCTAATTTTCACCCCGCATTCTTGTTGGGTTGGCTGGTCGCCAACCCAACCAACCTTTTTTTTGTCAGAACCACAATTCACACAATTATCTTAATTCACGCAATTAACTGACTATTGCCTCGTTCCCAAGTGGCACTTGGAATGCCGTCTTGACCACGTTGCGATCTTCATCTATACAGGATGCAACGCATCCAAGAATGAATTCCCAAGCGATGCTTGGGAACAAGAAAAAAGTTGAATTATCCCAATTGTCAAAAGTTTGGCGTAACACTTTGCTGTGGAATCATATTACATTTTATGCCGACTGCGGCTAAACAGCGCAACATTCACACAAAATCTTATGCCATAATTACTTATCCCGAAATGTTGTATTGTTTGGAATAGAAATAGAGGTAAACCCAATGAAAAATACGGCATTATACGAACAAAATTTTATGGAACAATTATTAGATAGACAATTTTTCCTGATTGAGAGTGCATAATGATGCGTGGTGATTTTCGAATTGAAATAACAGTCTTATTCGCCAAAGCCTGCGGCATGGCATTGGTGATGTCGCTCGGTATTAGCTTACTATTGCTCAATTGGGACACGCATTTTTTCTATCACTGGCTTCAAAGCTTCCTGCTTGCCCTGCTGCTTGCGCCGCCCACCATGGCTTATCTCATGCCACTGGCTCGCAAGTTGGTAATGAGCCTCATTTTCAACCGTTAATTTTTCTCAACCCTTCCGAAATATTCCCTCATGAACAATCAAGATCAAGAGTTTGACTTATTTAACAGCCCGTTGACGGGGATAAACCTGATTGCTGCAAGCGCGGGCACAGGCAAAACTTACACCATCGCCCACTTATTTACGCGGCTCGTGGTCGAGAAAAAAATTCCTGTCAGTAAAATTCTCGTAGTGACTTTCACCGATGCGGCTACGAAAGAATTGCGGGATCGCATTCGGGTGCGGCTTCGCGAAACGTTGACCGCGATGCAACGCAATACCAGTGAAGACAGCAATATTGCCAAATTCAACAAATGTTATCCGCCTCAGTCCGAAGCAAAAGCACAGGCAATAAAATGTTTAGACGATGCACTGCGCGGCTTTGACGAAGCAGGCATTTTTACAATTCATAGTTTTTGTAGAAAAATGTTGCAAGACCATGCTTTTGAAAGCGGCATCTTATTTGACACCCAACTTGAGAAAAATATCGCGCCCCTGCTGCGGGAATGTGTCCAAGATTTTTGGCGACAACAGCTTTATCGCGCCTCGCCCTTGCTGATCCAATATGTGCAAAAATCCTACAAAACGCCGTTTGATTTGGTCAAAAACTTCTTAAATAACGAACGTTTATTGACACAACCCAATTTAAAAATTATTCCAGACCCGCCCCCCGTCCTGCGTGACACTCAAGCAGACGAAACGGCATACAGACAAGCCTTTCACGCCGCTCAAAAAATATGGGCAACAGCACATTCCGAAATTGAAGACTTGTTGAAGACTCAAGAGAGTTTAAAGGGAAATATCTACCGTAAAGACTCTTTTCCAAAATGGTTCGCTGAGTTATCAATTTATTTCAATAATCAACCCAGTTTAATTATTCCTGAATTCTTTCTAAAACTAACCACTGGCTTTATAAGAGCCAATATCAAAGCCGATGCTAAAAAAGCTAATAATCCACCAAAACACCTATTTTTTGATAGTTGTGAGTATTTACTCAATACGCACACGCGCTTAATCGAATGTTTTGAAAAACAACTGCTCGCATTAAAATTTGCCTTATTGAAACAGGCAAAAACAGAATTACAGGCTAAAAAACAGCAGCTTAATATCCAATCCTTTGATGATTTATTGAATAATTTATATACCGCCCTGCAAAGTGGTAAAGGGGAAAGTTTAGGGAAATTAATGCGTGATAAATATTACGCTATCTTAATTGATGAATTTCAAGACACTGACCCCGTACAATACAAGATTTTCTATCAGGTTTTCAGCAATTGCGACAATCCCATTTTGTTTTTTATTGGTGATCCAAAACAAGCGATTTACAGTTTTCGGGGCGCAGATATTTTTGCTTATTTAGATGCCTGTGATAATGCCGATAAGCGTTATACTTTAAGCGTCAATCGGCGTTCCGAAGCGGGTTTGATTGATGCCGTCAATCAGCTATTTTCTGCACACCCTCATCCTTTTATTTTTTCACAAATTCCCTTTAATACGGCTAACGCCCCAGAAAGTAAACAAAATAACTTAACTTTCTCGGGTGAAATCCGTGAACCGCTGGTGTTTTGGGAAGTTGCTGATGCGACCCGTAATAAAGACAAGCTACAGACATTTATCACTGAAGCCGTTGCTGCGGAAATTGTCAGTTTACTCGATACTGAGAAAAAAGTATGTTTGGGTAAAAAAGCGTTAACGGGTGGCGATATTGCAATTTTAGTACGCACCAATGAACAAGCCCGTGCTATGCAAAAAACACTGGGAAAATACCGCATTCCCTGCGTTTTATACAGTCAAGAAAGCCTATTTGCCTCGCATGAAATCGAGGAAATTGAACGGATTTTGCTCGCGATTGCCTACCCACAACAAGAAGCCCATATACGTGCCGCACTGGCAACAGAATTATTGGGAGTTACGGCGGAAATTTTATATAGCCTGTTGCACGATGAAGCCCAATGGCAACAACGAGTTAAGTCGTTTCAAGACTATAATAGTGTTTGGGAAACGCAGGGTTTTATCCAAATGTTTCGTAAATTATTATTACAAGAACAAATCAGCACACGTTTGTTAGCGTATCCTAATGGCGAACGGCGTTTAACCAACGTGTTGCACGCGGGCGAGGTCTTGCAACAAACGGCAGTCGCTGAAAAGTTCTCGATGGCAGCGTTATGCAATTGGTTGGCGGCGCAACGCAATGAAACGGAAACTAGCAGCGATGAACATCAATTACGTTTAGAAAGTGATGAAAAATTAGTAAAAATCGTCACGATTCACAAAAGTAAAGGTTTGGAATATCCAATCGTATTCTGTCCATACAGTTGGGAAATGAATTTGCCCAGTATCAGAGAGAAAAAACGTGACAGCGAGCGTGCAATTTTATTTCATGATACCGAAAAAAATAATCTGTTAACGCTGAATCTTCAGGGCGATAAAATCGAACATCGTGAAGACAAGGCGCGTGAAGAATTGGCGGAAAGTTTGCGTTTATTCTATGTTGCAGTGACGCGGGCGAAAAATCGCTGTTATTTGGTGTGGGGCGCGTTTAAAAATGCGGACAAATCACCCTTAGGGCACTTATTGCATAATTCTGCGATTGAGGGCATTAAACGTCATCTGCTGGATGATAAACAGGAGAAAAAAGATAACAGTGCCACTTTAAGTGAAAGTATGATTACCCAAAAATTAACGGACTTGGT
>JBDLSS010000100.1:0-5949 GCA_039799345.1 Pseudomonadota bacterium | reverse complement strand
GTCATTGCTTGCGCAGTGACGTGGTTTTTACGCGACAAGCCCGAACCATCCACCAAATTCACCCCCGCCAGACGCACCCCTGAAGCCTGTAAAAATGCTTGCACCAAACGCAAACCTTCTGCATGTGAACCCGCTTGTTTTGAGACTTCCGCCGCAATCGTTTTTAAAACCTGTTCGGCAATGAAATTATTAGAAAACGTATTTAATTCTTTTAAAATCATTGATAAGGGAGGGGAAAGATGTTTATGTAGAAGTTGTGTGTTTTCAGGCATCTTTCCAAAGGAAGTCGCCCCCAGCACTTCAATACCTGTTTGCTTCAATATATTCCGAAAACTTTCTGCGGCATAACGATTGGGATCATCGACATTCAAATAAATGACTTTTTCTTCAGCGGTTTGTGAAACTTTACCTTGTACATAGAGATGCACATTATTTTGTTCATCTTGCTCACGAGACAAGGCAACTGAAGTATTGCCTTGGGAACTGGTACTGGTCTCATTGTGCAATTGGAAATAGGACGGGTGTGATTCCAGCCAGACCTGCGCTGCTTTGCCAGCTGTTTGCGCTGGGAAAACATGTACCGCCACGGTATTAAAATTCACTGCAAACGCGCTAAGCCGTGCATCATACGCCCATTGACTGCTTTCATCTTCACCCCATTCAGGAGCTTGGGTCAAATTATCAAAAAATTGATTGTCAATAAGCAATTTGCCCGTGATTTGCTGAATACCTATGCCTCGCAAATGCTGGGCAATTTGCCAAAGATTTTCTAAAGTTAATTTAGGATCGCCACCCGCCTTCACAATCAAATCACCTTGGATAATGGCCCCTTGACGTGTGCCGCTGTACAAAAATTGAGTGATAAAACGATATTCAGGGCTTAAATAGCGTAAAGCAGCGGCGGTGGTGACCGTCTTCAAAGTTGAAGCAGGTAACAAGGGCGTTTCAGCATGATACGTGTAAATAGGTTTTCCGCTGGGCAAGGCAACAATGCTGATCCCTGTTTGCGCATCGTCTAAACAGCGTGCACTGAGCGCGTCGGCAACAGTTTCTTGAAAATCTTTTGCCGTCACTTGTGGAATATAAGCATATAAAATACTTATAAAAAAATATATAAACCTATTATATTTGTATGGACTCTTGGACATATTATTGCCGATAATTTTTCTTAACATTATTTAACTAATGCCAACTGCGACCGTAAAACAGTCGGGTTTATCTACCAATGCACGTAATAATATATTACGCGCTCCTGCGATGTCTCTGTTGACCCATTCCCCAGATAACAAGCGTATTCTTTTTGCACCGCCTATTTGTTTAATCTCTCCTGTCTCAGGATGAGTTTTACTTGTATAGGTTTCACAAACATCTAAAACTGTTTTCCCAAACTCAAAAGCTTTATTTTTTAAAAACTGTTTAAAACGATAATGAGCAAAGCTCAACATGTTGCGAACTGTCTTACTTTGTATCTTTCTATTCGCTTTACCGACCATTTGAGAGGTCTCAAACGTAGGCAGCAGAATGCAACCAAAGTTCTTAACCAAAAATAACGCTATCTTATGGTGCAACTCATCTATCAGATTCTGCACGTTTTGACGCATTCTCAAACCAGCAAGCATCATGCGTTTCTTCTTTATATTTGTGGATAAATGCCCTTCTCGCTAATCACAGATTTTGGAATAAAACAAGATTGCACGGAATCTTTTCGACTTCTAAATCTAAACTTTGTCGGTTTGCCCTTGCCTTTGCAAGTTTTCCAAAAAGCCTTATGTGTGTCTTTGATTGCCATGCCTTTGACTTGAAAAGGAGTGTGCTTTGTCCATTCAGGCAACAAGCGCGTGAACATCTTTTTAATATCCATCCATGAGGGCTTTTTGTCACCCTCGTAGTCCCGTAACAAGGCTATCGTAGTGTTGTAAACAAAACGGCTAACTCTCAGTCACTTGTTGAATTGCGTCTTGTTCTCTGTGGTTAGATGTAGCTTGTGCAACTTGCTTTTTATAATCTCTAAGCCCGTGCATTCGGAAACTGAAGACGTATAGGATATTGAGCAAGTCTTTTGTAAGCTCTTCATTGGACGAACATATAGACTGGTCGAAAACCACGAGTTTCCCACCATTGAACTCGATAACTTGCTTAATAAATTCTTGTCCGAATCGCACAAGTCGGTCTCTGTGGGCAAGGTCATCTCGTTGTTTTGCGCTAGACACTCGGCAATAGCAGACGCTAATTATCTGTCTGTTGTTTTGATTGATTCAATTTTTCCACTATCCGCCCATTTTTTATCTTAAGTGTATTTGCGTGCACATTCAAAATTTTTGATGCTTCTCGGCTGCTGTAGTATTTCATTTGTATCCATATATTGAGTAAAGTTAGCAAATATTAGCAAATTAGATATTTTAGGTAAACCTCATAATTAGTAATTTTAAGCACGCTATGCAAATAATAATGATTGTTTTGCATATTAAAGGGATATTTAATAGAGGGATTTTGCGCTTTACCGATAAAATCCATGCGATAATACGAGCTGTTGAAAGGTCTTTATCTAGGCATTTTGAGATGAATTGTGAATAATTTGCTAAGCTTAAAACGAGCAGTAAAGCTTTACAAGACATCGCGAATATTGATCATAAAACAGAATTGCTGTGTTGAATGTTCAAGAGGAACGATGAAGCTGTTCGTTTCCCGCTGTAAATAGGGCAAATAGCATAAATTAAGACTTTCCACATAAGTGTCAAGTGTATTTTCATGGTATTTCAGTGGAAATAAGCAGACCCTAAAATAGACTCGATTTGTTCATTCAAACGTGTTCTGATTGAATGTCAGCAACCGTTTCGAGCCTTGCAATGATCGCATTACAGGTGATTTTTATGAAGAAAAAGATTGCATCCCTTCTTTTTATAACTGGCTTTGCATTTAGCCCTTTGTCAAGTCAAGCCACAGTTTCCACCACAACCACGCAAACCACGGCACATACTTGGTGTGCAAGTGATGCCACCAATGACAGTTACTCGTTTAATACCAGTCAAGGTCATGCAGTGTGGTTACCAGGCGTCGTAACTAGTTTAGTGTTTAATAAAACGGGCGGTAAGTTCGTTGAGAATGCTGACGGTACTGCTAATTTTACGGGTACTTTAGTCGTACCTGGTGATGCTAACAAAAGCTTTAGTTTGAATGTAAAGTTTACGGGGGTTCAAACCACCGCACCTGAAGCACCTAAAAAGGAATTGAATGCCAAAGCCTATAATGAAGGCAAGGTGGACATGACCAAATGGTACTTCTACACGGGCTTTACAGGCACTTTAGTCGGCGCAGGGGATTTTGCAGGTTCAAAATTAAGTCTGAGTCGTGTCGGTCCTGCCTTTCAAATCGGCATCGGTGCAAATGGGAAAAATATTCAATTTGGGGCTTCAGGTTGGTTCAATTTCACGATTGATGCACAACCCACGAATACCAAATTTGTCTTTTACAAAATCGGTGAGCACGGTGATTTCAACATCAACTTGAATCCTTGCTTGGTCGAAAAAACCACGATGTGCGTGTATGCCGCTCCGAGCAGCATTTATAACACCAGTGGCGGTCATGCAATGTGGTTAGCCAGTATGCAAACCGTTGCCAACACCAGCGTGGACATGATCTTCTTGGATTCAAATCCGGGTATTTTGGTTGAAGATGGCAACACGGGCACTGCAACCTTGAAAGGCACCTTGGTCAGAGCGGATAATCCCAATTACAGCTTCTACATAGATATGGCTTTGTCAGGCTTCAAAACAGCGTTGTTGCCTGGTGAAAAGAACAAGCAAGAACTGAGTTATAAAGCGTATAGCACAGGTTTAGTCAAACCTTCAACTTGGTATTATTACACTGATTTCACGGGCACGTTGACGGGCTTGGGTTATTATGCAGGCTTGAAAACGTCCTTATCTCGTAGAGGTCCTTCTCCTCAATTTGGGGTGGGTGCAAACGGCAAAAACCTTAACTTTGGCGGTTCTTGGTGGCTAAATTACACCATCATTACGCAGTCTAAAGATAAGTCGCATTACCTCTATGGAGATAATGGCGACATTAATATCGATGTTAGAGTTTGTCCTCCTGCTATTTTAAGCAAGCTTAAATAAAAAGCTCAGTGGCTCATAAAGCACTGTCTTATGAGCACTGGCATAGTCAAATAAACTTGCATACGAACCTGTATGCAAGTTTTGTTTTGAATGGCTTACCTACCAAGGAATTTTATATTGAATACTTCAAAACTTTCACTGGTTTCCAGCCTACTATTGCTCTCTTTAGGGCAAAATACATGGGCTGCCCCCAGTAATGATAGCATAGCAAATGCTATTGATTTCACAGGTAAAACTCCGTACAGCATCCAGCAAAGTACGCTGGGTGCAACCACGGAATCGGGCGAATTAATGTCCACATGCTCCAATGATAATAAAGCGAGCATTTGGTATAAATTTATTCCCAGCGTCGATCAACAATTGTCTTTAGATGCTTTTGGCTCGGACTATGATACCAACCTGTCAGTCTGGACAGGCACTAGCCACCCTCTCACCGAAGTCGCTTGTAATGATGATTCCAGCCGTGTTAAACAATCGCAATTGAATTGGCAATTTAAAGCAGGGATTACTTACTATATTGCCATTGGGGGTTACACGGGGGAAACGGGCAACTTAACTTTTAACGTTACTCCTGTTGCTGCCCTGACTAATGATAAATTCAGTGATGCGATTAATATCACTAAATTTCCTTTTACTTCCATTCAGTCCACAGTCAATGCCACAGTAGAGACCAATGAAGTCAGCCCTGATTGTGCCGTTTCAGGTAATGGGAGCAATGTTTGGTATAAATATACCCCGAGCACTAATCAAACCGTGGTGTTCGACACTTTTGATTCTGATTACAACACGGTGTTATCCGTGTGGACAGGCTCAGCGCAGCCTTTAACCCAAATTGCTTGTAATGACGATATGGGGGCTCAACAATCTCAAGTGATAGCTAATTTAACCGCAGGCACGACGTATTTTGTCAATGTTGGGGGCGTGTTAAGCAATGGCGTGGTTGCTGAATCAGGGAATTTAGTGCTGCATTTATCCGCTCCACCTGTCAATGACAATATCCTTGCTGCGAAAGCTATCAACAGCTTACCTTTCAATGACAGTATGAATGCTGCAGGTGCGAGCAATGAAACCGCTGAAATCACACCCAGTTGTGGCGTGAGCAGTAACAGCGTTTGGTACAAATACACCCCAAGCACCACGCAAAATGTCAGCTTTGCCACACTTAAATCCAATTATGACACCGTGCTATCTGTGTGGACGGGAAATACACATCCTCTAACAGAAGTCTTGTGTAATGATGATGCCATCACCAGCGATGATCAGGAAAAAACTTCACAAGTCGCACTGACCTTGACTGCTGGAACGCCTTATTTCATCAATGTCTCAGGGAATTATGGCGGCTCAGGCAGTTT
Source organism: Pseudomonadota bacterium (assembly GCA_039799345.1). GTDB lineage: Bacteria > Pseudomonadota > Gammaproteobacteria > Beggiatoales > Beggiatoaceae > JAQTYU01. Next base: position 479 of record JBDLSS010000100.1, on the reverse strand, counting down.
AATATTTCATGCAGAAACTGTGGTCAGCGATCTGAAAATTACCCAACAACCCAACTCGACCGTGTTGAAAGTTGGTCAGTCCGCCACTTTAATCGTATCGATTGCCAGTTCTAGTGCGTCTAAAAACATCACTTATCAATGGTTTGAAGGGGGGGCAGGTAACACTACGCGGGCGGTTGGTGATAGCAGCAATGTATATACCACGCCAGAATTGACGGGAAATACCAGTTATTGGGTACGCATTACCTCGTCTAAAGGCAGTGTAGACAGCAATGTTGCGATTGTTACTGTGGAAGGTGCTACCAATGGCGTGGGTATCGATTTACAAGGTAAATCATTGTCCACAACCGCAAACTTTGGTTTGAAAGTTGCATCAAATCAGAGAACAGGAAACAACATTAAAATCGCACAAGCAGACAGCATTAGCCTAAGTGCGACGATTAACGTAGACCCTGCGCATATTGGTAAGACTGCTAATA
>JBDLSS010000099.1:0-4938 GCA_039799345.1 Pseudomonadota bacterium | reverse complement strand
GCGGTCAAGGTACGGGCTTCTCGGGCGTGGAAAACTTACTGTTCTACGCAGAAAACACCCACATGTTATATGGTAGCGGTCAAGCGGTTGCGGCTGAATTAATTCAAGCGGTTAAATCGATGTAAGACTGCTATTTTATGTTGTGAAAAAGCGCGTCTCGAAGGGTTTCGGGACGCGCTTTTTTTGTGGAGGTTTAAAACCTGCCTACAAACGACTAGGTTTCAGACAGTCAAATCGGAAAAAAATTTATTTCTCTGACTTCACCACTGCCGTTTCATTACCTACAGTCAAAGTAATAAACTTGTCCAAATGGAAACGCTTTTGATAAGCGGTTTTGATTTGTTCCAAAGTCACCGCATCAACTTTCTTGGTGAAATTTTGCAGATGATCTAAAGGCATACGGTAAAAACCAATCATCGCCAAATATTCCAAAATTTCCCGATTGCTATCGATTTTCATCGGGAAGCCACCGATAAGATGTTGTTTTGCCGCTTTTAATTCAGTCTCGGTTGCGCCATTTTCCACAAAATCTTTTAACACACCCTGCGCCACTTCCAGAGCCTGCGCGGTTTGATCATTGCGGGTTTGCAAACTCGCAATAAATGTTCCTGCGACTTGTTGGAAACCAAAATAACTGGCTACACTGTAGGCTAAACCGCGCTTTTCACGCACTTGTTTCAACAAACGCGACACGAAACCGCCGCCGCCCAACACATAATTCCCCACATACAAGGGAAAATAATCAGGATCGTGACGCGAAACGCCCAATTGTCCCAATAAAACATGAGTTTGTGTTGAAGGATGTTGAATGTGCACGGTTTGCGGTGCAGTTAAATCCTGTGGTGCGGGCAAGGCAGAAGCAGGCTCGCCAATTGGCAATTGCTTGGTCAAAGTGTTCGCAAGAGCTTCGGCTTGAGTTTTATCCAACGCGCCCACAATCGCAATCACTGCATTTTTTGCCACGTAATAATGCTTGTGAAAAGTTTTGATTTCTTCAGGAGTCAAAGCAGTGACGCTGCTAGTCGTGCCTTCCACGGGGCTGGCATAAGGATGTTTATCATATAAAGCCCGATAAAACGCATGAGCGGCAACACTACCGGGCGTTTGCGCGGCTTGTTCAATTTGTGCAAGGGTTTGTTGTTGCACCCGTTTAAACGCTTCCGCTTCAAAGCGCGGTTGCGAATACGACAAGGCTAAATTTTCTAAAGCAGGCTGCAATAAAGCAGGGTCATTTAAACTGCGTAAACTCAGCGTCGCCATGTCGCGATCCGCCGCATGTCCCACCGTTGCCCCGAGATTTTCAAAACTTTCTGCCATTTGATCCGCAGATTTGTCGCCCGCGCCTTCATCGAGCAGGTTGTTAGTCAATGCCGCAAGCCCCGATTTTTCACCATCACGCGCACTGCCCGCATCAAAAACCACTTTCACATCGACCATGGGAATTTCAGGCGCGGCAACAAATAACACCCGCGCCCCGTTGGCGGTTTCCCATTCTTCAATTTGTGGAATTGCCCAACTGGCAGGACTGAAAGCAAAGACTAAAACACAGACACTTAATTTTTTCACAGCGGATTTCATCGAATCGCTCCCGTATGCGGTTGATCTTCGGTAATACGTTGATTTACGCCCAAGGGCTGCGGCTCTAAGCGTGCAACCGTGAGCTGATCTTCAACCAGATATTTTTGTGCAGCAGCTTGCACTTGTTCAGCAGTCACTTTTTCGATTTCTTTCAAATAGCTATCACTTAACCGCCAATCTAAACCCAGCGTTGCCAATGTGCCCAATTGCATGGCTTGATAAAATACGGAATCGCGTTCATACACTTTCGCCGCCCGCAATAAAGTTTTCGCCCGCGTCAATTCAGCGGGTTCTACGCCTTTGTCTTTAATCGCTTGAATTTGCCCGACGATGGCTTTTTCTAAATCATCCAAACTGTGTGCTGGAGTGGGTACGCCTGCAAAGGTGAATAAGGTTTCTAAACGTTCAAAACCCGTATAACCCGCGCCAACCTCCACCGCAATTTCTTGACCCCGAATCAGATTTTTAGTCAGCCGCGCACTGCTGCCACCGTCTAACACTGCCGCTAATAATTCCAGCGCGTAAATATCAGGCAACAACTCAGGCGCGCTGCCTTTCAATACGGGGGTTTTATAACCCATCATCAATTGTGGCTGTTTAGCGGGCACTTTCACCAGAATGCGCTTCATGCCCAATTGCTTCACTTCGGGGCGCACTGCGGTGGCTTTAATTTCGCTGGGGGATAATTTGCCAAAATGTTTTTTTGCTAATTCGAGCACAGCTTTGGGATCGACATCGCCCGCTACAACGACGGTGGCATTGTTTGGCGCGTACCAGTGCGCATACCACGCTTTTAAATCGCCAATTTCATAATGCTGAATATCGCTCATCCAGCCAATGACGGGATTATGATAAGGATTGGTTTGATAAGCCGCCGCATGAAATTGTTCAGTCAACACGCCGCCGGGATTATCTTCAGTGCGGCTACGGCGTTCTTCAGCCACAACTTGGCGTTCTTTTTTAAATTCTGCTTCGTCAAGCAACAAATTCCGCATCCGATCCGCTTCTAATTCAAAGCTGGTTTCTAAACGGTCGTTGGCAATATTTTGAAAATACGCAGTGTAATCTTGTGAAGTAAAGGCATTTTCAGTTGCGCCATTTGCCGCCATGATGCGTGAAAATTCGCCTTGCGGATGGCTGGGTGTACCTTTGAACATTAAATGTTCGAGCATGTGGGACAAGCCCGTTTTGCCTTCGGTTTCATAACTTGAACCCACTTTGTACCACACTTGACTGGTGACAATCGGGGCGCGGTGATCTTCTTTCACCAAAAGTTGCAAGCCGTTATCTAATTTGAATTCGTGGACTTCTCCCGCCGCCGCAAAAACCAGCGGGGATTGCAATAAACACAATCCTAATAATCGGGGTAATATGCGTGAACAGCTCATCGCTGGATTCTCCTTGTGAGAATAGATAAGGGAAATAATGCGCTAGCATAACACTAAGCCATTACTGAAATGGCGAATACGCACTTTAGGCACAATGAAGGCAGCTGGGAAAATTTCAACGGCTAATGCCATTACAATAAACAGTAAAATACCTAAATGTGCTAGGGCGTGTCATCAATTAGGTTTTAACAGAAAGTAGCGCGTTTAAAAACCTTTAAAGAAACCCCCAACCTAAGGAGAGCTAAATTATTAACGTTATTTCATTTATAGAACATTAGGTTAAGCTATTTTCTACTTTTTCTTTTTGAAGCTGTTATAAAAAACTCAGTGGGTTGTACACTTTTTCTTAAGAACCGCATAACTTATTGCATAGTCTATTTTATGGTTTTATATCAAGTGGTTATAATTCAGTAAAAATATAGAAACTAAAAATAGCCCTGTAGTTTTCACGAAAGTAAAAATTAGCTTGTCAAACTTGTCAAAACAGAAAGTAGAAAAACAGTGGTAAACGGCAAAGTATATATAACCTAATGTTCCTAAATGTAATAAACTACAATGATTAAGCCCTCCTCCCCCTTTAGGGGGTTGGGGGCTTCTTTAAAAGTTTTTAAACGCACTACTTTCTGTTAAAACTTAATTGATGACGCGCCCTAGCAAGAAATATATCGCTGGAACAGCGCAATAGACATTAGACATTTCCACGTGGAAGTGTGGAACGCGATAAAATCGCATCTACAATGCCCTATTATGGTCTTTTAGAGCTTATTTGCCATTTACGAAAATATTCTTCAGTAAATCATTAAATTACCTTGTATAATTTAAGAGTATTTTGCACCTCCTTTTGTAAAAGTGTTTAAGAAACTTCGCTTTTCAATTATACTTTCAAGCTCTTTCGATTGTGTGCGATAGGAGCGTTGGGAGTTGACAATGCTATACGAACGCAGAGCTTATATAAGACTTACTCGTTTACGCGAGGTAGCTATGGGCGTTGAAGCGTTTAGATGAACATAGAGACTTCTCTATGGAAATCACAACTATAATACGAAGTTTAAGTTTTAATTTTCATTCACCCCCTTTAGCGGAGACTATCAGTAGATGAGTACAGAAGGCGTAAACAAAAGTCGCCGTCGGTTTTTGACTGCTGCGACCACGGTTGTCGGAGGAGTCGGTACCGTCTTTGCGGCAGTACCGTTTCTAGCCTATTGGCAACCCAGTGCAAAAGCGCAAGCCGCCGGTGCCCCTGTTGAAGTTGATATTAGTAAACTTGAACCAGGGCAACGTTTAACAGTCGAATGGCGCGGTAAGCCTGTTTGGGTTGTTAGACGGACTAAGCAAAATTTAGACGATTTAACCAAATTAAGCGATAAATTACGTGACCCTAATTCAGAAGTGACCAGTCAACAACCCGAATATGTGAAAGGGGTGAATCGCGCACTGAAGCCTGAATATTTAGTGGTTGTGGGGATTTGCACCCATTTGGGTTGCTCTCCTAATTATGTTAAAGCCGACGATGCCCACAATTTAGGCGCGGATTGGAAAGGTGGATTCTTCTGTCCTTGTCACGGCTCACGCTTTGACTTAGCAGGTCGTGTCTTCCAAGGCGTACCTGCCCCCACCAATTTAGTCGTCCCACCCTACACCTATCTCAGCGACTCGCGCATTGTGGTAGGGGTGGATACCAAAGGTTAAAGGAGCAAATCCATGATCAAAAGTTTAGTCTCTTGGATTGATGATCGTTTCCCATTAACAAAATTATGGAACGAACATTTAGCCGAATATTATGCCCCTAAGAATTTTAATTTTTGGTATTACTTCGGGTCATTAGCATTACTCGTCCTCGTTATTCAAATTTTAACGGGGATTTTCTTAACCATGAACTATAAGCCTGATGCAACGCTGGCATTCGCCTCGGTTGAATACATCATGCGTGATGTCAATTTTGGCTGGTTAATCCGGTACATGCACTCCACGG
>JBDLSS010000098.1:0-4505 GCA_039799345.1 Pseudomonadota bacterium | reverse complement strand
TCTGATTCTGATTGAGAATATCAACACTCGTAAATCCATCGAGGAGACTTTACGCCGCCGCGAAGAACGTTTCGATCTCGCAATGCGTGGGGTCAATCATGGGGTGTGGGATTGGAATCTGGAAAAGCAACAAATTTTCTTTTCCGCACATTGGAAGCGGATGCTGGGTTATAGCTCTTATGAAATTGGTAATCAAATCACCGATTGGCAACGCCACATTCATCCCGATGATTTGCCGATTGTGATGAATGATTTAGAAACTCATCTCAAAAACTATACCTTGCGTTATGAAAGTGTCTATCGGGTGCAACACAAACGTGGGCATTATCTTTGGGTCTTAGATCGCGGTGCAGCATTACGCCAACCCGATGGTACGCCTTACAGAATGCTGGGCACCTATGTGGATATTACTGCCTATAAACAAAATGAAAAAATCTTAGAAGAAGCCCGCAGTTCCTTAGAGCAGATTATCAATGCCTTACCGCTGGCAATTTTATTAAAAGATCGAAAACATCGCTGGCACTTTTTCAATAATACCTTTTGTGAGTTAACAGGTTATTCGCGTGAATTTCTGCTGGGTAAAACCGATTATGACATGGTGCCTAATGAAGACGTGGCGACGCAATGTTGGCAACAAGATGAAGAAATTTTTCTCACGGGACTAGAAGTCACTTATGAACAGCCCTTGATTGATGCCCATCAGCAATTACACAGCATTCTAGTGAAAAAAACACGATACCGTGACCAATTACGGGGCGAAGATTTCATTTTCTGCTGCATTACTGACATCACGCAGCGCAAACACAGCGAAGAACGTTATCGACGCTTATTTAATAGCAGCAATGATGCCATTTTTGTGTTTCCACTGAATGAGTTAGCTTTTCCAGAATTATTCATTGAAGTCAATGAGATTGCCTGTACTTATTTGAGACGTAGCCGTGAAAATTTAATCAATCTGTCTCTATTCGAAGTGTTACCCACTGACAGTATGAGCGTGATTAGCCAACATTTAAAAACATTACTGCTTGAACAACATGCACTTTTTGAATGCGACCTGTTGCGTGCTGACGGGCAAAGCATTGCGATTGAAATGAATTGGCAATTATTCGAGTTGGAAGGTAGGCAAACCGTGCTTGCAGTGGGGCGCGACATTACCAAACGTAAAGCCGCAGAACACAGCATTCAAGAACGGGATCGGATTTTAGAAGGAATCGCCAATATCACCCAAAAATTGCTGACTACTTTGGACTATGAGCAAGCTATCCGCCACGCTTTAGAAACAGTCAGCAGTTTAATCAATGTGGATCGCGCCTATATATTTGAAAACCATGCCGTCACTGAATTACAGCAATGCACTTTAAGCCAACGTTTTGAATGGAACGCGCCCAAACAACGGCTTTATGTGGATCATCCGAATTTACAAAACTTGGCATATCAATCGCATCTGACTGAGTGGTATGCCCCACTGTTTCGCGGTGAGATAAAGAAAGGCAACACCCCTAATTTTTCCAATCCTGAACGTGACATTTTAAAACAGAAAAATATTGTTTCACTGTTGTTAGTGCCTATTCATCTGGACGACACATTTTGGGGATTTATTGGGGTTGATGATTGCCAGCAAGAACGTGAATGGTCAACCCATGAAAGTTTATTATTACGTGCCATTGGCGACAGCATTCGTAGCACCATGGTGCGCCAACAAGCAGAACTTGCGGCATATAAAAGTGCGGCAGAATTGCGTGAAGCCCGCGATGCAGCCGAGGCTGCCAATTTGGCGAAAAGTGATTTCCTCGCCACCATGAGCCACGAAATTCGCACGCCCATGAATGGCGTGATTGGCATGACCGATTTATTGCTAAAAACCCATTTAACCGCCCAGCAATATTCTTATGCGGAAACTATTCGCAGTTCTGGGGAAAATTTATTAACGATAATCAATGACATTCTCGACTTCTCAAAAATTGAAGCGGGAAAATTAATAATTGAAGATATTGAATTTAACTTACCAAAATTACTGGAAGAAATTATTAGCTTATTTGTCGCCAACACCCATAACAAAGCTTTGGAATTATTATGTTTAATTCCTAAAATTCCGACTTTTGTATCGGGCGATCCTGCACGTCTGCGCCAAATTTTGAGCAATTTATTAAGCAATGCGATTAAATTTACTTTGCAAGGCAGCGTCACTTTAAAAGTCGGTATATTTCAGGAAAATGCCGACAGCAGCCAAGTGCAATTCAGCATTGCAGACACGGGCATCGGCATCAGTCGTGCGGCAAGCAAGAATTTATTTAAGCCCTTTTCACAAGCGGACAGTTCCACCACGCGACGCTATGGCGGCACAGGCTTAGGTTTGGTAATTGTGGAACGCTTGGTAAAAATGATGAACGGGAAAATCTATTTCACCAGCACTGAAGGCGTGGGCACAAGTTTTACAATTATCCTACCTTTCCGCAAAGTGTTAAAATCAGCGGCGACCACCCCGCTGATGTTTCCACCGTCGATTCAATCGATGAAAATTTTATTGGTAGACAATGAGCTGCGCAGTCGTGAAATCATGCTTGAGCAAATTCGAGTGTGGGGCTTGTATTGTGAGGCGGTTGAAAGCCTAAGCCTTGCTTTAAAACGGATGCGTCATGCGATTTTACGCAATCAAACTTATGACGTTGTGTTTATTAATTGCAGTTTGTTGAGTTTTAAATGTTTAGAGATTGCTTATCAAATTAAACAAGATGAACTTTTAAAAAGTACACCTCTAATTTTGATGACCTCTGTTTACGATAATTATGATAACGATCAACATTTGCTAGAGTTTTGTGTTACAAAACCTTTGACGCAAGCCAAGTTTTACGGGGCGTTATGTAACATTATGAACAGCGTTGGGGAAGATAATTTCAGTGCTCTACACCCATCTAACATCCTAGATACCGACAAAAATTTTCCCAATTATCAAGTTTTAGTAGTTGAAGATAATATAATTAATCAAATGGTGGTCAGAGATATGTTGACCCAAATGGGTTGCGTGGTCGTGGTTGCTGAAAATGGCAAACAAGCCCTAGAGCTTCTTATGCAACACGGTCAATATGACCTGATTTTAATGGATTGTTATATGCCTGAAATGGATGGCTTTGCGACCAGCCGTGCGATACGTCAATGTGAGTTTGACAGTGATAAACAACCGCATATTCCCATTATTGCCCTCACTGCTAATGCGATGACAGGCGATAGAGAACGTTGTCTTGCGGCAGGCATGGATGATTACCTGACTAAACCCATTAAATCAGAAGACTTGCGGAAAATACTCAGTCATTGGGTGGTCGAAAAATCCTTACAACCTCTGATAAATTCCTCTCAAAACTATCATTCTATCACCGACACAACGAATACTATGCCAAGCGACTCGACAATTTCTGATCTTGCCCTTCACCCCTTATTAACTTTGGATATTAAAGTCTTAGACCGACTTCAAAAAGAGTTGCGAGGGCGTAGCATTGCTTGGTTGCTAGATATTTTTATTCAAGAGTACCCTTATTACCTGACCACAATTCACCAAGCCCTAAGCGAGCAAGACAGTCATGCCTTATTTCAAGCAACACATAAACTCAAAGGCAGTGCCGCCAACTTAGGCGCGAAAAAAATGACAGAAATTTGTATGCAATTAGAAGCATTCAGTCGCATTGGTGCATTTCCTGAAGCAACACGCTTGGTTTCAAGCTTAGAAGAAGAAGGGCAGCAGTTATTGCTTGCCTTGGAGAACTTTAAACATGTTTAACGACAGTGAAAAATCCCCCTTAGTGCTGGTCGTCGATGATGATGTTTTCATGCGGGAAATGCTGCAAAACTTGCTCGAAGAACAGGGCTATGAAGTTGTTCAAGCCCATAATGGACAACAAGCCTTAGATTGTTTTGAAAAGTGCTTGCCTGATTTGGTCTTGTTGGATGCCTCAATGCCCGTGATGGACGGTTTCACTGCCTGCGCCAAACTCAAGCAATTAGAAGCCGCGCTCGATGTTCCTGTGGTGATGATTACTTCCCTGGATGATGAAAGCTCGGTCGACAAGGCGTTTGAAGCAGGGGCGGTGGAATATATCACCAAGCCCGTGCATTGGACGGTATTGCGCCACCGTGTGCAAGTGATTCTCAAAGCCCGCCGTGCTGAGGCTGCTTTAAAGCGCAGTGAAGCCCGTTTCAGAGGTATTTTTGAACAGGCTGCTATGGGTATTGCTTTAGTGAGTTTGGACGGGGGGCTTATCAGCAGTAACCCCATGTTACAACAGCTTTTAGGTCAAGCAGATGCTGAACTATGCGGCAGTGGATTTCATAAGCATTTTTATCCCGCAAACACCGCCATCGAAAAAGAATTTCACCAGCAATTACTGCAAGGTGAACGTAATTATTACCAAATGGAAAAATATTTCTTTTGTCCTAAAAGCAGCATGGCGTGGGCGAGAACTACCACTTCTTTAGTCCGTAATAATGACAATGAACCGCAATTTGTTATTCAA
>JBDLSS010000097.1:0-8898 GCA_039799345.1 Pseudomonadota bacterium | reverse complement strand
GTAGCTTAACCTAATGTTCTATAAATGAAATAACGTTAATGATTCAGCCCTCCCTTCAGGGGGTGGGTGCTTCTTTTAAAGTTTTTTCATTTAATAGGCAACAACATGCAAATTATTCCCGTTTTAGACCTTTGGCAAAATCAAGTAGTGCACGCCCGCTCAGGACAACGCGCCACTTATCAACCCATACAATCCAAATTATGTGACAGCAGCGAACCTGTCGAAGTTCTCAAAGCTTTGACCGCACATTATCCAATGACACACTGTTATCTAGCTGATTTAAATGCACTTCAGCAACAAATACCCCAAACTGAAATAATTAATACTTTAGCGCGATATTTTCCACACATCACTTTCTATTTAGACAGCGGTCTCCACACCCTTGCTGATTATGAAATGTGGACGGCGGCGTATGCCGTACCACAAATTTACCCCGTTTTGGGTAGCGAAACCCTTACGAGTTTTACAGATTACCAACAAATACGTGCCAAGGCTGAAAATAGTCTATTATCCTTGGATTTTTTTCAAGGCAAATTTTTGGGCGACACGGCATTATTAGAAAAGCCTGAAAGTTGGACAAATACGGTGATTCATTTAAATTTGCACCGTGTGGGCACACAAAGCGGCATTGAACTTGCCCAATTACAACAATTACAACAACGCGCCCCGCACTGTGCTTGGATTGCGGCAGGTGGCGTGCGTGCCTTCAGTGATATACAAGCATTACAACAGCAAGGTGTGACAGGCGTATTGTGTGCCACCGCCTTACATGATTTAAGTTTAACACCACAGAGCATTGCTTACTTTTTGAATACTTAAAAACAATTGTATAAACATTAAGTTGTCATTGATAATAGAGTGACATCTTTTATTTTGAGGCGATTATTTTGATTATGCACGGACAGGCTCATACCTTTAATGCGGCTCGAATCAGTCTTGCGGTCGGAGTCTTAGTATTTTTACTGAAGTGGTGGGCCTATTGGTTGACTGACTCTGTCGCCTTATATTCGGACGCACTGGAATCTGTGGTGAATATTATCGGGGCGGCGGTTGCGACATGGGCAGTGTGGGTAGCGCATCGTCCCGCAAACTTGACCTATCCTTACGGCTATGCCAAAGCGGAATATTTTTCTGCGGTGCTCGAAGGTACACTTATTATTATTGCTGCCTTTGCGATTATTCACGCGGCTTGGGAGCGTTTATATTCGCCCGTTGCCTTGCAAAATGGTATCGGTTTGGCGGTTTCTTTGGTGGCAACCTTGGCAAATGCAGCACTAGCGGGCTATTTGTTGCATATTGCAAAAAAGCATCATTCCCCTGCCTTGAGAGCTGACGGGCTACATATTTTCAGTGATGTAATTACCTCTTTAGGTGTACTTTTTGGTATTGGTTTAGCGTGGTGGAGCGGATTATGGATTTTAGACCCCTTGCTTGCGATTGTGGTCGCCTTGAATATTTTATGGATGGGTGGACATTTACTGCGCTCTTCAATCGGTAGTTTAATGGATGAAGGTTTAAGTCAGCAGGAATTACTCAGTTTGCAAGCGACATTGACACAGGCGATGACGGGTGCACTGCAAATTCATAACTTGAAAACCCGGCGTGCAGGCGCAACTACTTTTGTAGAATTTCATTTGGTGGTTTCCGCAGAAATGCGAGTGAAAGAAGCCCACGAAATTTGTGACCGTTTGGAACATGCGTTACAAGAATTGTCACAAGGTACAGAAGTCACGATTCATGTCGAACCCGAAGATGAAGTTTTGCCCCGTGATTTTGTGCTGCATGGGACACATTCAGAAGTAAATCGGTAAAAAATTAAGGATTCATTGCGTCCCTAGGTTTTATAAGTGGGCTAAACATATAAGTCCCCTTTAGGGAGTTTTAGGCTTTTTAAAGGGGTTAAAAAACACCTTGATACTCTCCTCGCCCATTCCCTTGCACTCCATACAGACTACAATAACTCAAAAGATGACATCTTCAATTCGTTTTATCTCCCACCCAAACAACGAGAGTCTAAGCATGTTGGGTAAACACACTTTATTTAAATATTTAATCGGTTTGGGAAGCTTGCTATTCGTTGTCAGCAACGCCCAAGCTGTTAGTAAGGTTTCCACGATTTACACCGTGGCAGGCAGTGGCACACTAGGTTTTAAAGGCGAAAATCTTGCAGCCGCCTCTTCAGGGGTTCAGCTAAATACCCCCAGTGCGGTCGTTAGTGACAGTACTGGCACAATCCTGTATATCGCAGACACATTCAACCATGTGGTGCGTAAAGTTGATGATAAAGGCAATATTTTCACCGTGGCAGGCACAGGCGTGGCAGGTTTTCTGGGGGATAATGTCACCGCCAGTACCGTATCCGTACAATTCAATACCCCGCGCGGCATTGCTTTAGACAGCAAAGGTAATCTGTACATTTCTGATACTAAAAATAACCGCATTCGCAAAATCGATACCAGCAAGAACATCACAACTTTTGCAGGCAATGACAGCGCAGGTTTTTCTGGGGAAAGTGTGAGCGTCATTAACAACAGTACCGTAAAATTAAATGGCCCTTCAGGTTTAGCGATTGATTCATCAGATAATATTTACGTGGCAGATACTTTAAACCACTGTGTGCGTAAAATTGACAGCAGTGGCGTTATTACCACCTTTGCGGGTAATTGTGGAAAGTGGGGTTCTAGTGTCGACAATGTTTCTGCAACCTCACCTCTCACCTTACTCAATGCACCGCAAGCCGTTGCCGTTGATAGCACAGGTGTGGTTTATATTACCGACACCCTCAATCATCGAATTCGTAAAGTTAAACAAAGCATAATTACCACGCTTACAGGCAATGGTACGTTGGGCTTTGAAGGTGAAAATGTGTCCGCAGATTCCATAAACGTAAAATTTAATACACCTTCAGGGATTGCAGTGACTCCTTCCACAGGCAATGTGTTTATTGCAGACACAGGCAATCATCGCATTCGGAAAGTCGATGTCACCGCAAATACAATTGTCACCATCGCAGGAAATGGTACAGCAGGTTTTGCAGGAGACAATGCAGATGCCAGTCTCAGCACCTTGAATATTCCCAGTCAGATGAGTTTGCACAATCAAATTTTAGTGTTTGCTGATGCAGGCAATCATCGCATTCGCAAGATTGACAATAATCCTGTGCTCACCGTTACCCGAACAGGCACAGGTTCAGGTACAGTTAGTGCGACTGCGGGTGTTGGCGTTACTTTAAATTGTGGCACGATATGCACCGCTAGCTTTCTCCCAGACAGCGCGGCAACATTAACCGCCACCGCCGACGCAGGTTCTACGTTTACAGGATGGGGAGGAGATTGTTCAGGTACGGCAGCAACCGCCGCATTGACCATGAATGCCGACAAGGCTTGTACTGCAAATTTTAATGGTTCAGGTAGTAGTGGCGGTTCGACAGGAGGAAACACGGGCGGTTCAACAAGTGGCTCTACCAGTACAACCCCACCCACAGGCAGTATTTTAACGGTCGCCAATAAAGGCACGGGTACAGGGATAATTAGTGCGGCGCAGGGTTTATTAAACACGGGTATTTTTTGCGGCGGTGTCTGCTTAGAAATTTACACCCCCAATACTGCCTTAACTTTAACCGCCACCGCCGCCACAGGCTCGATTTTCACAGGTTGGAGCGGTGACTGTAATGCCACAGGCAAAGTTTTGTTAGACACCAATAAGAGCTGTAGCGCAACTTTCGATTTATTGCCCTCTGCGAGCTATCCCAGCAGCGTACAATTTGCCACTCCCAGCTATTCTGCAACCGATGCACAAGGCAAACTTACTTTACTCGTCACCCGCGCTGCAAGCAGCAGTGGCGCACTAAGCGTGCAATACAGTACCGCCGATGGCAGCGCGGTCGCGGGCAAAGATTACACCACCAGCACCAATACTTTAAATTGGGCAGATGGGGAAAACGCGCCGAAAACTATCGAAATTCCCTTGTTGGTGAATAGCGATTCCAATTTAGCCGCCACCGCCGACTTTAGCGTGAGTTTAGCAAATGTCAGCGCGGGCGCGAGTTTGGGCGCAAATCCTAAAGCCACGGTGAGTATTACCCGCAGTCCCAGCACAGGCGCGGGCAGTGTGCAATTTAACAGCACCGATTTTTCAGCCAATGCCAACAGCGGCAATGCCAGCATTCAAGTGCAACGCCTTGGCGGAAGTTCGGGCGCGGTCAGCGTTGCTTATGCCACCACGGCGGGTAGTGCAGTCAGTGGGGTCAATTACAGCAATGTGAATGGCACGTTAAACTGGGCGAGCGGCGACACTCAAGCCAAAAGTTTTAATGTGCCCTTAATTGCAGCCGTGCCCCAAGGCGGTGATAAAACCGTGACTTTGAATTTAAGCAGTCCCACAGGCGGTGCGAATTTAGGCGCGGTCAGTGCGGCAACTTTGAAAATTATTGATACTTTGGGCGCAGTTTCCACAGCAACGAGCACCTCGGCGGGTCGTTTGGAATTTGCCAGCAATACTTATAGTGTGTCAAAAAGCTTGAGTTATGTGAGTATTAGCATTAATCGGGTGGGCGGCAGTCAAGGTGTGATTAGTGTGACTTATAGCTCTGCCAATGGAACAGCGGTTTCAGGAACAAATTACACAGGCACGCAAAATACGATTTCTTGGGCTGATGGCGACACTCAATCCAAAACTTTCAATATCGCAATTTTGCAAGATGCACAGCAAACTTCAGATAAAAGTTTCACCGTGAGTTTGTCGAATCCCACTGCTGGGGCGCAATTAGGCACGCTGAACAGCACCACTGTGCAAATTCTTAACGGTACGACAACCACGCCAATCACCACGCCCGCCACTGCCAGCGTATTGCAATTGGATTCACCCAGCTACAGCATTGCAAAAGATAAGGGTTTAGTCACTTTGACCGTGACCCGAACCGTGGGCACAGTGGGCGATTTAACCGTGAATTACAGCACCGTGGACGGCACAGGCTTGGCGGGAAAAGATTATTTAGCCGCCCAAGGCAGTTTACGTTGGGTGAGTGGCGATAGCAGTGAACGAAAAATTTATGTCGGAATTTATAACAATGCGTTGTCTGAAGGCGATAAAACTTTCAGCGTCAAACTAGGCACGTTCACAGGCAATACCACACTGGGCGCAAATACGCAGGCAACGGTACTCATTAAAGAAACCAATACCACGCCCATCGTGCAGTTTTCAGCCAACAATTACAGCATCGACGGTAGCAAACGCGAAGCGATTTTGACAGTGTCGCGCTCAGGAAGTAGTGTGGGCGCGGTGGCGGTGAGTTATGTGAGTGTGGATGGAACGGCGATTGCGGGCACAGATTACGGCGCAATTTCAGGGGTGTTGAATTGGGAAAATGGCAACCTGCTAGATAAGAGTTTTAGCGTGCCCTTGATTAACAATTTAAATGCCACAGAAAATAAAACCTTAACTTTGCGCTTAAGTGCAGTCACCAACAATCTGGTGTTGGGCGATAATAAAGAACTGCTTTTAACCCTGATTAATGCCAAAACCAGTACGGCAGATTGCGTGCCCTCGGGCAACAGCGTGAATTGTTTCTACAGCAATCCCGACAGCAGTATTTTGACTGATTTCCATATATTGCCACTGGGCACATTGCAAGGCGGTACTTTGGCGGGCAAAACCACCAATGAAGGCATTGTACAAAATATTAACCTGAGCGCGGGTTCAACATTGACAGGCGGCACGCTGAAAGGCGAGATTTTAGGGCAACGCATTGACCCCATCAGCTCAAACGCGCTACTGAGTCAAGTCACCGTAGGCGAGGGCACACATTTGAGTAATGTGACTATTGGGCGCAGTTCGGTTATCAGCCCTAATGCACTGTTATTGGAACGGGTGCGTTTTGAAGACAATGGCACAATTCCCTCAATCAGTGATTTGTCAGTCGCGCTGGGGCAATATGAAACCTCGGTGTTAGGCGTGAATGCCGTGCGTTTGACAGGTGATATTTTATTGAACAGTGCCCGCGATGGGATTTTAGGCGCAATCAATAGTCTATATGATTTAAATCACAATGGTTTTTTGTTGACGCAACGTGCAGACACGGGGTTTTTAGAGCTGAGTTTGAACAGCGATAAATTGCGTTATGTGGTATTGCCGATGCAAGTGCAACACATTTTAGGCAAACAAGCCGCCTTATCACTGACGGCGGGGCTAAAAATTCGGGAAGATGGCTATATTCGCTTTATCACCAATACAGGACGACAAATTAATACTTATCCTGTAGTGCAAGCCCCTGCGGCATTTTTGGAGATTTTGAAAGGCTGGGGATTTCCTGAAGTCACAATGCAAAGCACAGGGAATATAAAAATCACATCGCCCAATGATGCAGTTAATTATCATGTGGCACGTGCAGATTTAATTGCCACTGCCAGCAGTGAAAATGTCGGTTTATTCACGCAGGCTTCGCCCTTGAGTGCGACAACTTCAATTTTGCGTTTTGTATTCATCTCGCCCAATGGTGGGGGGAAATGGCAACAATTGATTTATCCTGCGGCGGCTGATCCTGCGGCTTTGTATAATTTATCATCGGATAAACCGAGTATTTTATACAACACAGGCGAGGCGCGTTTGTTCCAAAGTGGCAGCAATCAGCAAAATACTTATCATGGAATTTTCAACTACTTGGTGTCGAAAGGTGCGCCGCCTGCTTCGGGTAAAACCGAAATTTTGGAGTTACCTGATTTGAATCAGGACAATTTATCGGATTATTTGATTACTTATCCGAATGGGGATCAACAAGTGTTTTATCAATTGCCTTAGGAATAATGATGTAACACTGGCAGTCCTCACAGAACTGCCAGTGTTTTTATTGAGGTGAAATCTTTAGGATGAACGCAGTTGATTACAGTGTAAAAGTAAAATCTTTCACCAAAGCTCCACTCATCAAGGTGCTATTGACGGAACGCTGTTCATACGTGTCGCTGTCGATAATCATTTCCTGTTCTTGGGTCAACGCGAGCAGATTATCGCCCAAAATATTGAAAACAGTCTCATCAAAACGCATCACATCCAAAGGCGCGACAATCTCACCCTTTTCCACCCAAAAACTCGCAAAACGGGTCATGCCCGTAATACGGCATGCGGCGCGGTCAGAATAATTTAAATACCATAAATTATTAATATAAACGCCCGTGTCCAAAGTTTTCAAAACATCAGCTTGGGGAAAATCGCCCGCCGCTAATTGCAAAGAATTGGGCATTTCTTCTTCATCTGCACCATTGGTCACAAGCCCAAATTCTTGCGCGGAACGCGGTGAAATTAACGCTGTTTTCCATTCCCCATTTTCGATTAAAGTCACTGCATCAGGTTTAATAAATCCCTGTGCCTGAAATGCGGGTGCAATGCCGCCCGCCGTGTGTTCGCGCAGGGTAAGGCTGGGGTGTAAATTTTGTTGTGGGGCTTGCGACATGCGGAGCAAAGGACTTTGTTTGGAACAATGCGCTTTTGCACTGAAACCGTCCCAAGTCAACATTCCACAAATTTCCGACAAAGCAGCAGGCGCGAGATAAACCCGATACTTGCCGCGTGGAATTTTGCGTGAAGGCTGTTTCAACAATTCTAATTCTTGCAGTGCGCGATCCACTTTTTGCTGAAATGCGGCATTATCCCAATGCAGCCCTGCATAAGCCGTTTTCACCGCCTTATCTTTGCTGTGGTAAAAACTCCAATCCAAATTAAAACTGTAGCTGCTGTGCCAATTGCGTTGTCCCAAAGAATTCGCAAACCCCTTGAAAATACCGCCTTCCGCATAAATTCCTACAAAATCATGCCCTTGAACTTGATTAATGATTTCTGTAATAGCATCTTTCGGATGGGGTAGCGCATTATTGCCCAAGTGTTCACTGGAGTTAATTTCTGTTGCATACAGCAAATGCGGGTCGGGCGGCAAGCTGGGTAAAATTGCGCGTAAATTTTCCAAAGCACTCAAAAGCTGGGCTTGGTCTAAAATCTTTTCACCGCTTAAGGCTAATTTTGCATGGGCATGTCGTGTGCCATCAATCAAATCTAGGGTTAAATAACGCTGTTCCACCGTGCCTGCTTGGCGAATTTTGGCGTGATTAAAGCGGGTAAAATCGGAGTGTTCGCCTTCAAATTTGCACAGGAAAATTTCAGCCCCTTGCAATTGCGCGGTCAAATAATCCATTAATTGGTAAAAATATTGTTCCATTAGACTGCTCCTCCAAAGACTTCAACGTCTTTAAACGCACAAACTGGGGAGGCGTGTCCGACTTGAATCACTTGATTAGGCTCGCCTTTGCCGCAGAATGGCACGCCCAAAACTTGAAATGTCGCTTGATTGCCCACTTTATGCAGATTGCGCCAGAAGGTTGCCGAGATGCCGCGATAATTTGGATTTTTCACCAGTTGGGTTAATTTGCCGTTTTCTATCAATTGTCCCTTCTCGCAACCGAATTGGAATTTATTGCGAGAGTCGTCAATCGACCACGAAATATTAGTTTGCATGAAAATGCCGCGCTCGGTGCTGGCAATAATCTCATCAAAGCTGCTCGTGCCTGCTTCAATATTTAAATTTGCCATGCGATCAATCGGGGGTCGATTCCAACTGCAAGCCCGCGCATTGGCAACGCCCGCACTGCCCGCACGGTATTGAGAACCGATACTCCCCAGCGGGGTTTGTAAAATGCCTTCGCGAATCACATAGGTTTTTTTAGCCGCTGTGCCTTCATCATCAAAACCATAACTTGCAAATTGTTCGCTCAACGTGGGGTCGAAGCAGACATTGAGCAGTGGCGAGCCATATTGATATGTGCCAAACATCTCCATGTTAACAAAACTCGTGCCTGCATAATTACGTTCATCGCCTAAAATTCTATCCAACTCCAAAGGATGTCCAATAGATTC
>JBDLSS010000096.1:0-3553 GCA_039799345.1 Pseudomonadota bacterium | reverse complement strand
TGCTAAAGAAACTTCGCCAGGGCGCGGCTGACTGCCACCGCCGACTAATGCCACCCCTGAAGCAGTGTGATGTGGTGCACGAAATGGGCGAATTCCCCAGTTTTGCGGATTAAATCCACTGTTTGCAATTGATGCCAGCGTCGCACTTTGTAAGGCTTCTTCTTCACTCATCGGCCGCAAAATGGTCGGTAAACGACTGGCTAACATAGTTTTGCCCGTGCCGGGCGGCCCTACCATCAGCAAATTATGCCCGCCCGCTGCTGCCACTTCTAACGCACGTTTGGCGTGATGTTGTCCGCGCACTTCATCTAAATCGGCTAAATAACGCAGTTGGGGAATATCTTCATCAAAATTTGTAGCAGGTTTTGAAAACAGCGGAATGCTGACAGTGCCTTGTAAATGCTGATAAATTTCGTTTAAATGTTTAATCGGTAAAATCTGGGCATGTTTAACTAAGGCGGCTTCTGCGGCATTTTCTGCGGGTAATACGATTTTTCGCTGCGCATTGCGGGCTGCTAAAGCGACGGGCAAAGCACCGCGTATGCTGCGAATTTCACCACTCAGGGCTAATTCACCCACAAATTCGTAATCTTGCAAATATTCGTCAGGAATTTGATTGGAGGCGGCAAGAATTCCGATCGCAATTGCCAAATCAAAACGCCCGCCTTCTTTGGGCAAGTCGGCAGGCGCGAGATTAATGGTAATACGTTGCATCGGGAACACGAAATGCGAATTCATCAGCGCACTGCGCACCCGATCCTTGCTTTCTTTGACCGCTGTTTCTGGCAAACCCACAATAGAAAGCGCGGGCAGCCCATTGGTTAAATGCACTTCAATAGTGACAGGCAGGGCGTGAATGCCGACTTGGGCACGACTATGGACGATGGCGAGTGTGGTCACGTTGTTGAAAACTTAGTCGCTGATGTGATTCATGTCTACCGCATTGGGATTTTCGAGTTTGGCAACTTTGCTTTCTAAGGCTTCCAATTGGGCGCGGGTGCGGCTTAATAAGGCTGTTTGCACTTCAAATTCTTCACGGGTAACTAAATTCATGTGATGAAAGGCGGCTTCCATCGCGGCACGCAGATTTTTTTCAAAATCTTGCTGTAAGTTGACCATGCCAGCAGGCAAATGGTCGGTGACTTGTTTGAACAGATTTTCAAATTGATTGGGGGAAATCATGGGTTTATTCCTTGTCAGCAGAGTAGTATTTTACGCCCAGTTTGATGACGGGCTTGCCTTGGGCGATGCGCCATTGATTGGTGTCACGTAAGGAATACGCGCAGCCACAATATTCTTGTTGATAAAATTGTTCGCGTTTGGATATTTCTATCATGCGTTGCGAGCCGCCGCCTTTGCGCCAGTTGTGTGTCCAGTATTGCATGTCGGGATAACGTTGTGCGGCGCGTGTGCCTGCGCCATTAATCTGATTCATGTCTTTCCAGCGCGAAATTCCGAGGGAGCTGGTGAAAACTTTGAAGCCGTGTTCATGGGCATATAAGGCGGTGCGTTCAAAACGCATGTCGAAACACACGGTGCAGCGTTCACCACGCTCGGGGGTATTTTCTAAGCCTTTAATACGTTCAAACCAGTTGTCTTTGTCGTAATCGGCATCGATGAAGGGAATATTAAATTTTTCGGCAAAGCGGATATTTTCCTGCTTGCGAATTTTATATTCTTTGAGGGGGTGAATATTGGGATTGTAGAAAAAAATGGTGTATTCCAGCCCTGAGGCAAGCATCGCTTCCATGACTTCGCCTGAGCAGGGGGCGCAACAGGAGTGCAGTAGGACTTTTTTCTCTCCCTCTGGGGGAACTAATTGGGGGCGAACCGACATTGTTTTCACTCATGCGTACTAATAAAAATATCTATCTATATTAGCTTAGTCGGAATCTGTTGCCTATGGTCTTTGATTTATTCGTGGATTTATCTTTAGGATTAGGAATCTTAAAATAATACGCAAATCAGCGCATCCGATCATCTTGGTATAGTGTTTCTTTCCAAAAACCATTCTGCGGTAAATGGTCTAAATTCCACTCCCATCCTACCAAGTAGGCTATTAACAATTCGCTCATGAAAGTATTCAAATAATGAGCTTTTTTCAAGTAATTCTCCCAAGCGTCGTTCTGTTTCTCCCATATGAGGATAAAAGTAAAAGGCAAAATAAAAGATGACATGTAACTGTTCATCAGAAAGTGAGCATTGCCAAATACTAAAAAGATTTTCTAATTCGGGATAAGATGCTTTTTTATCTAAAAAGCTTTTTAAAACAACTTCAATGCTTCGGAGATAACTGCGAATTTGTCTGTAATTTACAGTTTTTCCGATGTCCCCATTCATTGTTTTCGCAAGTGAAGATAACGTATTTGTATGATATAAATTGTACGAAATATATAGATGTTTATCAGAGTTATATTTCTTTAATAAAGACTCTAATAGATCAGAATCGGCTTTACTCAATTGGTGACTTGGAGCTTGTTCTCGTTGAGATATACTCCATAAACTTTGTCTGAACAAAGTACAAAAACTTTGTTGTTCCGCACAACTAATGCCATTTTTTTCAAGAAAAAAACGCACAGGATCAGTAAAATTATCCATTGGTTTGCATTTATTAAAGTAGACGCTACAGTCATTAATTTCAGACTCATAACGTTCCCCTAAGGCTTTCAATTCAGAAAAACTTTCTTTTAGCATCAGCATCGCTGACTCGCTTTTTTGCACTTCTAGTTGTTCTCTTTGGGTTTTAAATGTTATGTAAATCCCCACAAATGCAAATCCACTAAATAGTGTATTCAACACTCCAAATGCTTGACCTATATCAGAAAAAGTATGTAACCAATCCTTACTCTCGCTGGGAAATAGGTATATAAAAGACATAACACAGAGACCCATAATAATTAAACCAAGAAAAATCATTTGAGATGTTTTCTTGTACTCTCCAGACATTAATGTAGAGATTAAAAAGCCTGTGGATAATACAATTGTTATAAAAGAAGCAACCCAAAAATAACCTAAATATTCCATAACATCCTCAATTTATATAGCAAGCGTAGGGTTTATAAGCATCGCATCATACTCGTATTTCTAATGGGGTTTAGTATAAGCTATAATTTCAATTATTCCCATAAAATATTCTACGTTGATACTTCCCAATTAAGGAAGTATACTAAAGCCTATATAGACAAAGCTACCTTTTAAATAGGAAAAAGTTGCAATGCAGCTCTTGGGGCAAAAGTTACTGACCGATTTTCAAATGAAACACCCGAATGCACGTAAACCACTCGACGCTTGGCGAATCGAAGTGACACACTCAAATTGGAATACATCACAAGACATAAAAGAACGTTATGCAACCGCAAGTTTTTTGGAAAACAACAAAGTAATTTTTAATATTAAAGGCAATGACTACCGTCTCGTAGTTAAGGTTCAATATAAAAAAAGTATGGTGCAAATTGAATGGATTGGCACTCATGAAGAATATAACAAGAAAAAGTTTTAAGTACCTGAAAGATACTTCAGCAAAGGGATAAACATGAAAGCTCGAATCATCAAA
>JBDLSS010000095.1:0-7557 GCA_039799345.1 Pseudomonadota bacterium | reverse complement strand
GGACTTTGTGGAATATGACGCGCAAGTGTTCAGTTTATTTGAAAGCTTGCTGAGCAGTTCTAAACCCTTTTGTGGCAGATTGGCGCAGGCACAAATTGACTATTTATTTCCGAATGAAAATATTACTTCGGCTGCCTTGATTCCCTTAGGCATTCCCAAACCGCAAGGCATTCTCGCGATGGGCAGCCGCGATATTTCGCGTTTTCATGCAGGCATGGGCACGGATTTGATTCAGTACATGGGCGAGGTGATTAGCCAGTTGTTAAAACGTTGGTTAAAACCGTTTTAAATTTGCCTTCTCATGAGGATTGATAGTTTTGGTAGTGATAAATAGCTAAAGATTTTAGCCGTTTATTGTCTGAATCATAATTCATAGGAGTGGGGTTTAATCCTGTTTAATCCAGACAATCCTTAGTTTTTTAGCATGACCACATTTTTCTTTCCATCACTGAAAATAGAAGACTGTTTCTGTATTTTAACTCAGCTTCTCCATTTTCTTCCATGTGCTTGTCCTCATGAGGAGACTTGACTTAGTGCACGCTATCTAAGATGATTTCAGGTTAGCAATTTAAAACCTTAAGAGTTACGCAGTTGAATTAATAAGGTATTAATGTAAAAAGATTTATCAAGCGTAGGGTGTATAAGGCATAGCCGCCATACATCTTGCGAACGGCTTATAAATTTAACTGCGTAACTCCTAAACCTAAAATTTGATAATCTAAAGTCAAAGAAAGAGAAATAGAGAAATATGGCTGGACACAGTAAATGGGCAAATATTCAGCACCGTAAAGGTGCTCAAGATGCCAAACGCGGAAAATTATTCACCAAGTTTATTCGGGAAATCACGGTTTCGGCACGGATTGGCGGCGGTGATGCGAATTCAAATCCTCGCTTACGGGCGGTGATGGATAAAGCCCTCGGCGCGAATATGCAAAAAGACACCATTGAACGTGCAATTAAGCGCGGTTGTGGGGCCTTGGATGCGGATAATTACGAAGAAATTCGTTACGAAGGTTACGGGCCAAACGGCGTTGCGGTGATGGTGGAATGTATGACCGACAACCGCAATCGCACCGTGGCAGAAGTGCGCCATGCGTTTAATAAAGCAGGCGGCAATTTAGGCACGGATGGCTCAGTGGCTTATTTGTTCAAAAAGTTAGGGGTGTTGAGTTATCCCGCAAGTTGCAACGAAGATGATTTAGTCGAAGCGGCTTTGGAAGCGGGCGCACAAGATATTGTCACCAATGATGACGGCAGTTTTGACGTGCTGACCAGTCCTGACGATTTTCTTGATGTGAGAACCGCGCTGGAAAAAGCCAATCTCAAACCTGAAGAAGCGGACATTATGCAGCGTCCCGATACTTACGTGTCTTTAGATTTAGACGACGCGCAAAAAATGCTACGTTTGCAAGACGTGCTCGAAGATTTGGACGACGTGCAAGAAGTGCATTCCAATGCCGACATCAGCGAAGAAGTGCTTGCGCAGCTCGGCTAATTTCCCCTCATGACAAGGATTGTCGGCATCGACCCCGGATCGCGAATCACGGGGTTTGGGGTGATTGCCGTGCAAGGACGCAATACGACTTATATCACCAGCGGTTGTATTCGCATGGAAAATCTCCCGTTTCCAGAACGCCTGCAAGAAATTTTCACCGGTCTCACCGAAATTATTCGCCTGCATCAGCCCAGCATTCTCGCCATCGAACAAGTGTTTGTGTGCCGTAACGTGGATTCCGCGTTGAAATTGGGGCAAGCACGCGGCGCGGCAATTGTCGCCGCCATGCAGCAAAATTTAAGCGTGCATGAATACACCGCCACCCAAGTTAAACAAGCGATTGTGGGACACGGTCACGCCCAAAAAGCCCAAGTACAACACATGGTTCGGGTGTTATTAAATTTGGCGGCATGTCCGCAGGCAGATGCGGCGGATGCTTTGGCGATTGCCTTATGTCATGCACAACAACAGGGGTTTGTAGGCTTATGATTCATCATTTGCGCGGAATATTAATCAACAAAAATCCGCCGTTTTTAGTGATTGAAGTGCAGGGCGTGGGCTATGAAGTGGAAGCTCCGTTGTCAACGTTTGCCACTTTGCCTGATGCACAAACCGAAGTGAAAATTCTCACCTATTTTGTGGTGCGTGAAGATGCGCAAATTCTGTACGGTTTCAGCAGCGAAGCGGAACGGCGTTTGTTTAAAACCTTGATTAAAGTCAATGGGGTAGGGCCTAAACTCGCGCTGAGTATTTTATCAGCAATGGATTTACAGACTTTTGTGCAATGCGTGCATGAACATAATATTACCCAACTGACGCGGATTTCGGGCGTGGGCAAAAAAACCGCTGAACGTTTAGTGGTGGAAATGCAGGATAAGCTGGCAGAATTTGGGGATGTGACAGAAAGTGAATTTAGTTTAGCCAGCACGGGAAAATCGGCTTTAACACAGGGTTTGGTCACACCTGTAGAAGATGCCATCAGTGCATTAATTGCGCTGGGTTATAAACCCCAAGAAGCCAGTCGGCGGGTTCATGCAGTTGAAGAAAAAGGCTTGAGCAGTGAAATGCTGATTCGGAAGGCGTTGCAGGGTTAAATCAGAGCTGCGAAGTTTTCAAAACCGCGCAACTCTTGACTCAATTTAAGCTAAAAAGCCTTTCAAAGCTGCGGCATACTGTTCAATTTCTTGAGCAGTACGCATTTCTGTGGCACAAATTAACAAGGCATCGCCCAATTCAGGATAATCCTGATTCAGGGCGTAACCGCCCAGAATGCCTTGCGTCATTAAATGCGCTAAAACTTCTTGCACGGGACGATTCACCCGCAGCACGGTTTCATGAAAATACGGCCCGCTAAATACCGTTGAAACGCCCGCAATTGCCGTGAGTTTCGCCGCTAATAATTGCGTATTGGCATGACAACTGGCGGCATTTTTTTCCAAACCTTCCGCGCCCAGCAAAGACATATAAATTGTTGCTGCGGTCACCATCAAACCTTGGTTGGTGCAAATATTAGAAGTGGCTTTGGCGCGGCGAATATGCTGTTCACGCGCTTGCAGAGTCAAAGTAAAACCTTCTTTACCTTCTAAATCCACAGTGCGCCCGACAATGCGCCCCGGCATTTGGCGAACATGCGCTTTTTTACAGCACATAAACCCAAAATAAGGGCCGCCTGAAGACAAGGGAATCCCTAAAGGCTGACCTTCGCCGCAAGCAATATCTGCCCCACGGCTGCCCCATTCTCCGACAGGCGACAGCACTGCCAAACTCAAAGGATTGACTACGCCAATCACCAACGCGCCACGAGCTTGCGCCCAATCGGTGAGTTCGTGCACCGCTTCCAAATTGCCAAAGAAATTGGGCTGGGGAATAACTAAAGCTGCGAATTCCGTTTCAGCATATTTTTCTAGTGTCGCGATGTCTGTCACCCCTGTTTTGGGGTTATAAGGCACAGTGACGATTTCAATCGCTTGATTTTTAACCGTACTTTCTACCACGCGCCGATATAAAGGATGCACAGTTTGCGGCATTAACACCCGACGGCAAGGCTTTTTATGCAGCCGCACTGCCATTAACACCGCTTCTGCTAAGGCGGATGCGCCATCATATAAAGACGCATTCGAGGCTTCCATGCCCGTCAACTTCGCCATCATCGTTTGATATTCATACAATAATTGCAGCGTGCCTTGGCTGGCTTCGGCTTGATACGGGGTGTAGGCAGAATAAAACTCGCCACGGGTGGCAATGTCCCAGACCGCCGCAGGAATGTGATGTTGATACGCTCCTGCGCCTGTAAAACAAACCAGCGGCTGATCTTGCGCGGCGCGTTGTTGCATTAATTGGGTAATTTCGCGCTCATTCAAACCATCGGGCACGTTGTCTAAAGCACGATAGCGCAGTTGGCTGGGGATTTCATCGAACAAGTCTTCAATATCAGACACGCCGATGCTGTCCAGCATTTGAGTAATATCAGTTTGAGTATGAGGAATATAAGGCATGGAATGAGTCGTTGGCAGTCAACAGAAATTAAGAAAGCGTTTCAGAATAGGCAGCTGCATTTAATAAGGCAGCGATACCATTATCATCGCCTTCGGCGAGTTTGATTTTAAACAACCATCCATCCCCATAAGGGCTGGTGTTGACTAATTCAGGTTCATCTTCAAGTGCGGCATTGATGGCGATGATTTCGCCAGCCACAGGGCTGTATACATCAGAAGCCGCTTTGACGGATTCAACCACAGCGCATTCTTCTTCAATCGCAACGGTATGACCGATTTCAGGCAATTCGATAAAAACTAAGTCCCCTAACAGGGCTTGTGCATGGTCGGTAATTCCGACGGTGACAGTGCCATCTTCTTCAAGGCGTACCCATTCATGAGATGTGGAGTATTTTAAGTTTTCTGGTAAAGTCGTCATCATCTATTCCTCATTAAGGCTAGGTCAACAATTTGCCTGAATTTAAAACGCGGCAGGCGTAAGTTTTCATCACAGTATCAAGTTTAGGTAAAAACTTTGCGTATTTTAACAGATTGTAGGCTACTCAGGCAGTGTGTTGTTTTTACATGTGCTTAGCGCGAAATTTAAATCTTAATCGCATTGAAGAATCCTCCTAAGTTATCCGAAGGGGCTTCAAAAATACGAAGGATAAAATGCTTCCTAAATGATCATAAATTGCTTCTATAGAACCGATTTGGAGTCTATTGTAAAATATCTGAATGAAGATAAACAAAGTAAAATGAATCCTCATAGGAATGACGCAGTTGAAACACTCATTACTTTATTTTCAATGAGTTATTATTGTGCACCATATAAAAATGTTTCTATTAAAATCAAATGATTACTGATTCAACTGCGTAACGCCTAATTAAGATATTAATACTAACGTTTTTTGACCCCTCCGCATGAGACCTATTTAAATGACTGAAATTAATCGTAAAGTTATTCCATCACCCTGCATCGGCGTGTGCAGCATTAATTCAGATAATAACTTGTGTAGCGGTTGCTATCGCACCATGGACGAGATTAGTGCATGGTATAGCTTTACCCTAGAAGAAAAAAAAGCCGTTTTAGCCCGCATTGAACAACGTTTACGCGACTTATTTTCGTAAAACATTCATCGAGAGCCGCCAGCTATTAAAACTAGGTGGCTCTCCCATCGCATTGATAAATCCCTATATTTTTACCACTATATTCAAAAAACTTGTGAGATTGATGTACACTACTCAGCAAACTTTATGGCGAGTATTTTACAATGAAAAAAATCTCTAAATTATTGTGGCTGACGGGTTTACTTCCCCTCGGCGCACAGGCGGGTGTGGTTGGCACGGGCACAGCGGCAAGCTGTACCGAAACTGCATTTAACAGTATTTTAGCCACCGCAAAAACAGGTGAAACCCTGAGTTTTAAATGCGGCACTACTGCGGTCACTATTCCCATTACCACCGAAAAATTTATCAACGTCAGCGGCATCACACTAGACGGTGGCGGTAAAATCACCCTCGATGGCAAAAGTAAATCCCGTATTTTAAAAACTGATACTGGCTATGCTTTACAAAGCACAGGCGGCTTTAAATTCACTCTGAAAAACATCAATCTGTATAACGGCTTTACGACTGACCAAGGCGGTGCTTTTCAAGTGGGTTATTGGAATAATTTAGTGATTGACAACGTCACTTTCCAGAATAACAAAGCCACCCGTGACAGTAACGCCTGCGACGGCGGCGGCGCATTATTTATTGGCGGGGGCAGTCGTGCCACGATTAGCAATAGCCGTTTTGTAGGTAATTCAGCCAATAATGGCGGTGCGATTAATAACTTGCGCACTGATTTGACTGTAAGCGACAGCGTGTTCAGCAATAATCAAGCGATTCATAGCACTGCGATTAACAAACTTGCAGACTGTGGTGGCGGCGGCGCGATTTATATCGACGGCGCGAAAAAGGAAAGTGAAGGCGGCGGCGGTGCGGGCGCGTTGAAAATTTTACGCTCCAAGTTTAACAATAACACCACCAATCACTTGGGCGGCGCACTCTTCAGTTATATTCACGGTTCAACCACTATTGAAGTCAACAGCTGCACTTTCAGTGGCAACGTGGCGAAATATTGGGTTGACCCTGCCGACAGCACGCATACCTTAGGTGGTAGTGCGGGGGCAATTTATCATCAACGCAATGAAGGCACATCAGAAAAAGCCACGGCTGCTGCATTACTGTATTTGAAAAACTCGACGATTGTGAATAACCGTGCCGAAGGTGAATTAGGGGGCGGCGTGCGTGCACAATCTCCCGCGCAAATTGTTAATAGCACTTTCACAGGCAATTCTGTGGAAAATATCACCATTCCCACAAGTGATGTGAATAATTGGAGACGTGGACACGGTGGGGCATTAGTCGCAGGGGCGGGCACAACAATCATTAACTCCACTATTGCCAAAAATAAGGCAGCAGCTTGGGGCGGGGCAATCAGTGGGCAAAGCGTGACCTTGAAAAATACCATCATTGCCAATAACACGGGTAGTTCAGGCTGGAAAATTCAGCAAAATTGCACTGCGAATATGATCGACGGCGGCAATAATATTCAATTTCCTGCTCGGCTTACCAGCAATGGCAATGATTACGAATGCCTCAAAGGGCAAGCCGTGGTTGATCCTTTGCTCGGTAGCTTGGCGGACAATGGCGGTTTAACCCAGACGATGGCATTATTGACTGGCAGTCCTGCGATTAATAAAGGCGGTTCGACCAGTTGCCCCAGCACTGATCAACGCAGTGCACCGCGCGTGCAAAATTGTGATATTGGCGCATTTGAAGCTTCCAGCACTACGCCGCCTGTCGCCAGCACCGTACCTGCGGCAGCAATTACCAAAACAGGCAGTAACACCACCACAACCGCTGCATTTAAAGGCACGGTGGTGAATAACAGCACGGACAAAGTCGGCAACACGGTTTCACAACAAGATACGGTGACGATTTCGAGCACGGTGGCTGTTGATAAAGCGCATGTGGGACAAGCTGCAAGCATCATTTTACTTGCCGCTTACACCCCAAACACCCGCGCCGCTCGTCCTGAATGGTTTACCCGCAGTGGCAGTGATTGGCAGGGTTTGGGCACGAATTTTACCACCGATCAAGTCAAGCAATTACAAGTTGCGGATAGTCGCGAAGCTTTAGAGGAAACTGAAGAAATCAGTATTTTCAATGGCGCATTGCAGGGTTTATCAGGGAAAATTGAAGTGTATGCGGCCTACAAATTGGCGGATGAAACTTTAGTCTTTAATCTACAACCGATTAATTTAAGCATTAATCCGTAATCCAGTTTTTTGTCTCGTTTCCGCATCATTGCCATGAAGTTCAGTCTGAAACAGGCAGTGGAATATGGGGAATTTAAGGACTGGCAGTGCTACTAGGGCGTGTCATCAAATAAGCTGATTGGCTATTTCAATTGCACGCCCCTAAAGGGGAGGGCTGAATCATTAACGTTATTTAATTTATAGAACATTAGGTTAAGCTACTTTCTGCTGTTTCTTTTTGAGGCTATTAGAAAAAACTCACTGGGCTGTACACTTTTTC
>JBDLSS010000094.1:0-3083 GCA_039799345.1 Pseudomonadota bacterium | reverse complement strand
TTTAACAGAAAGTAGCGCGTTTAAAAACCTTTAAAGAAGCCCCCAATCCCCTAAAGGGGGCTAAACACAAACAAGTTATTTAATGTTTAATATTTTAAGTCCCCTTTAGGGGATTTAGGGGCTGATTTAGGGGGTTGGGGCACAGTTAAAACTTAATTGATGACACGCCCTAGAAACTGTGAAGAGTTTTAAACCTTCCTGCCCCATTTTTTAAAGGGATATCCCCATCACTCTTGATTATCCACATTATAGTCCGCATTTCCTCTAATTAAGTTTATTAATGAACCGCTATTCAGAGGATTTTTTATGTTAAATACGTCCCAACTTTTGCGCACACGAATAGGACTCATGCTATTTGGAATTTTCGCCCTTGTTCCCAGTGTCTACGCCTCCACTGACGGACATACTGCCAATTTATTTCTTTGGATCGCGTTATTATTAATTGTTGCGAAAATCTCCAGCCTTGCCGTGGAACGCATTCAACAACCTGCTGTTTTAGGAGAGTTATTAATTGGGGTGCTGCTCGGTAATTTAGGATTATTTGGCATTCACTATTTTGACAGTCTTAAAACTGATGAGGTGCTGGCATTTTTAGCGCAATTGGGCGTGGTGCTACTCCTATTTAAAAGTGGTTTAGAAACCAATGTTGATACCCTGCTAAAAGTTGGAATACGTGCGTTTTTAGTGGCTTGTCTTGGTGTTATTGTACCATTTGGGCTGGCCTATTTTCTTACCCCTTTGATTTTACCTAACCTCTCCCAAAACACCTATTTATTTCTGGGTGCAACTTTAACTGCCACTTCAGTCGGCATTACTAGCCGTGTATTCAAAGACTTAGGTAAACTCAATACAGCAGAGGCGCAAATTGTGCTGGGAGCTGCAGTGATTGATGATGTCATGGGTTTGGTCATTTTGGCAGTGGTTTCTGCAATTGTCACCACAGGTACAGTCAGTGCGGGCGAGGTGAGTTGGATCACACTGAAAGCAGGCTTATTTTTAGTTGGCGCAATTGTGATTGGGCAATGGACAGCCGCTTATATTGGTAACACATTTTCTAAAATTCATGCGGGCGAAAGCATGAAATTTACCATTGTGATTTGTTTCGGATTAATTTTTGCCTATTTAGCGCACTTGGTTGGGCTTGCCCCAATTGTTGGCGCATTTGCTGCAGGCTTGGTTTTGGACAAGGTGCAATTTGAAGAATTTGATGATACTGCAGTGCATAGCGATATTCAGAAAGCTGTAGTTCATGCGGATATGGAGTTAAAACAGCGCGTTGAAAATATCTTGGAAAAACATCGGCATCATCACATTGAAAATCTGATTGATCCTTTAGGACACTTTTTAATTCCACTATTTTTTGTACTGACAGGCATGCAAGTTAACTTGCATAGTTTTACAAATATACCTATTTTGATGACTGCACTGGCAATCACCGCGTTAGCGTTTATCAGTAAATTGGTGGCAGGTTTGGCAGCAGGCAAGGTGAATAAATGGATTGTTGGCTGGGGTATGGCACCACGGGGTGAAGTTGGGTTGATTTTTGCGATGACGGGTAAAGGTTTGGGCGTGATAAATGATGATATATTTGCAGTCATTGTGATCATGATTACTTTGACCACGTTGTTGACTCCGCCGATTTTAGGGCATCTATTACGGAAAATGGTGTAATTGAAAAGCTGAGGAATGTTCAAATTATGGGGAAATTATCTGATTAGTAATTTATTAAAAGAGAAGTTACCCCTCCCAGAAATCTCAGGGACATGGCTGCAACGCTATGTAAACTGTTTGCACGAGAAACAAGGTTTTATAAAGCCAGAATCTGTAAAAAAAGGTAGTGCTAAAGAACTCAGCATGAGTCATTTTATGAGAAAAACTTTATCTTTCTCCAAGAAGTTAGAAAATTACATTAGATATATCATTTATTTCATTGAGCATTACAATAAATCATTACTTATTTCGCACTACCCATTATTCGTAGGAATGAAGGACAAGCATGTCAACCCTGACCGCCAAGCTCAAAAAAACATGGGCAATCATTCGAGAACTTTCGGGTGATGATGCCTATGAGCGTTATTTAGCACACCTCGCTCAAGCCCACCCCGATCAAGAACCGCTCACCCGCAAAGCTTTTTTTCAACAAGAACAAGACCGCAAATGGAATGGCGTGAAACGCTGTTGTTAGGATAACTTATCTATGTTTAATCGATTATTATTAGGGCTTGCGCTGTGGCTGCCCACGCTGGCTTATGCGTACACGGATGTAGAACTTGATCGCAAGGTCGAAAATTTATTAGCACAAATGAGCTTGACCGAAAAAATTGGGCAAATGACCCAAGTCACGCTGAATGTGGTTTCAGTCGGCGCGCTGCCTTATGACATGAAAGAACCGCATGAATTAGACGAGGCGCGTTTAAAAAACGCATTGGTCAATTATGGCGTGGGTTCAATTTTCAATGTCGGCGACCATGCGTTTTCACGCGAGCATTGGCGCGAAATTATTGAAAAAATTCAGCAGGTTGCCACCACACAAACCCGCTTAAAAATTCCCGTGTTATACGGCATCGATGCCGTGCACGGCACCAATTACACTTATGACTCCACGCTATTTCCCCAACAAATTGGCTTAGCGGCAACTTGGAATCCCGAATTGGTGGCAAAAGCCGCCGCGATTACCGCCTATGAAACTCGTGCGATTGGCGTGCCTTGGAACTTTTCCCCCAGCGTTGATGTGGGTAGAAATCGCTTGCATTCACGTTTTTATGAGACCTTTGGCGAAGATACTTTTCTGGTCAAAACCTTAGGCAAAGCGATGCTGCAAGCTTATCAAGGCAAAGATGTCGCTGATAAAAATCACATCGCTGCCACTTTGAAACATTTTATTGCTTATGTGATGCCGCTGAATGGCATTGACCGCAGCTCTGCGTGGATGCCTGAACATTATTTGCGTGAATATTTCTTGCCGCCATTTATAGACGCGATTGGTGCGGGCGCGAAGTCGGTGATGCTGAATCTTTCTGAAATCAATGGGATTCCTGTGCACGCCAACCCGCAATTGGTCACGGACTTATTGCAGCGCGAAC
>JBDLSS010000093.1:0-3190 GCA_039799345.1 Pseudomonadota bacterium | reverse complement strand
CGGATTTAAACGTGGCAATTGCATATAACGTTGCCCTTGTGCATCTTGCTTTTCGTATTTCGCTTGTTGAATTACCACTGTATTATTTTCTTCTTTTTCAGCAGGATATTTCAGATAAGACGCTTCCTTGATGTCTTCAACCACATGATCTACCCATTTCAATTTCACCGCAGCATCTGCAAACTCGCGCCAGTTGCCATCAGAATTATGTTGATACATTTGCTCAATCATTGCCTGCAAACTTAAACCCATTTTTTCAGCCACAGGTTGCATTATCCGCTTCGCCCATTCTTTGGTCATTTGTAATTGTTCTTGTTGTTGAATGACGTTGCCCGCAAAATTACCCCAAACCTGATGGTGAATCATAATCGCATCAGGATAGGCAAAAGAACGTTTTGCCAATGTCGTGATCACCGCCGCCATGCTTGCCGCAAAAGATTTAACCACCACATACACAGGGGCACGACTGTTTTGCATTGCTTTTACAATCTTCGAGCCTTCCATCACCGAACCGCCAGCACAATAATCAATCACCAAAAAAATCGGATATTCAGGATTTTTATTGTTAAAAAAGTTAATACGTTCCGTCACATAATCTGCAAAACCCGTAAAAATAAACCCATTCAAACTGATACGTCGATCACTGATGATTAAACGTCCGTTACTGTACGGTTCTTTTAAATATTCAATCGGTTTTTCGACTAAGGTATTCCATTCGCGCTGTTTTTCATACGTGGCAATTTTTTGCGATAATTCTTCAGTTTGTTGATTTTTCTTGAGTTTATCGAACTCAATTTTCTGAACTTCAACATTAATTTTAGCAACGTCCAGTTGGTATTGTAATTCTTGTTGCTTATTACGTTCTTCTAATAAAGCATTTTGCATCACGAGTTTAGTACGTTCCACTTCATTTTCTGCATGAGTTTGGATGCGTTTCGCCTCTTCAATCGCGTTTTGCATTTCTAAACGATCTTTAGTACCACTGAGATCAAATAAAGCCTGTGCTTGTTTGGCAGCCGTCAGTTCATTTTGCAGGTTGAGTTTTTCTTTTTCAGCATTCAACTTTGCCAATTCTTGCCGAGTTTTTTCTAATACCAGTTCATTGACCAGCGTGAGCCGTTCTTTTTCTTGCTGTAATTGAATCAAGTCAGTTTCATGCTTTTCAGATTGCACGATATTTTCAAGGGTGATTTTAGATTTTTCTAATTTCAACCGCTCGATTTCTTGCGTCAATTCTTCAACGTGCTTATCAGCTTCGCGCGGTTTATTGGCTTCAGGCGTTGCCGTTTTGGTTTTGGAGGATTCAGAGCTATCAGCATTTAAACTCAGGAAAGTACTGCTCAGCGTGACCAGCAGAGCACTATAAAAGAAGGCGTGTTTGAAAGACATAATTTTTAGGGTAGGAAAAGTGAAAAGAGATGCGCACTATAATTAACAGATTCTCCACTTAATCTCAATGTTTATAATTAAGAATTTACGGATGTTTTGCATTTTCGTGTAAAAAATGCCGAATCATATTTTTATGACTATTTTTAACCAGCAAATCTGTGATAGCGTCCACGGCAAGCGGCGGACTGAATAAATAACCTTGCACTACTTCACAGCCGCGCAAGTGTAAAAATGCCAACTGCTCAGGTGTTTCCACTCCTTCGGCAATTACTTGAATTTGTAAACTGTGCGCCATTGCAATAATCGCACTGGTAATTGCTGCATCATCGTTATCGGTGCAAATATCTTGAATAAAAGAACGGTCGATTTTCAAAACGTCCACAGGAAAGCGTTTTAAATAACTCAGTGAGGAATAACCTGTTCCAAAATCATCAATTGCGATATGAATCCCCATTTCACGTAATTCGTGCAACACGGTTTTACTCTTTTTATCACGCCCTTCTTCAAACAGTACGCTTTCGGTCAGTTCGAGTTCTAAATATTCGGGGTCTAATTTAGTGACAGCCAGCGCGTTTTTCACTGATTGTAATAAATTATTTTGCTGAAATTGACGACTAGAAAGATTGACTGCAACCCGCATGCTTGACAAACCTAAGTCTTGCCACTGTTTATTCTGGGCAGTGGCAGCATTTAAAATCCATTCGCCCATCGGGATAATTAAGCCACTTTCTTCTGCTAACGAAATAAAATGATTTGGAGTTAATAAGCCCAACTCAGGATGTTGCCAGCGTACCAAGGCTTCTAAACCAATAATTCGTCCGCTGCGCAATTCAACTTGAGGTTGATAATATAAACGTAACTCATCGCGGATTAAGACTTTTCGCAGCTGATTTTCCATAATCAAGCGTTTGAAAGTGGCGGTATTCATCTCGGCGGCAAAAAACTGGGAATTATTTTTTCCCTGTCCTTTGGCACGGAACATTGCTGTTTCTGCATTTTTCAACAGGTCTAAAGCCTCGTCACCATCGACAGGATAAATACTAATGCCAATACTTGCGGTAATAAAAATTTCGTGGGTATCAAGTAAAAACGGCTTATTCAAGGATTCTAAAAGTTTTTTAGCCAGCGCGGAGGCTTCTTTGGCTGGTTTTTCACCTAATTCATACAAAATTACGAATTTATCACCACTGATGCGGGCAATGGTGGCAGGAGTAGGTAGATTGCGTAACAGACGTTGAGAAACTTCATAAAGCAATCTGTCACCAATTTCGTGCCCAAAAGACTCGTTAATAATTTGAAAACCATCTAAATCTAGTGAAAATAACGAAAAATTTTGGCTGGCATCGTCATTGTCCACAGTTTTCATGTGCAACAAGGCACTTTTTATGCGTTCAATCAGCAAATGACGGTTGGGTAAACCCGTCAATACGTCATAATTCGACAAGTAACTTAACTGATCAGCGGTTTCTACCAAACGACGGTAGCGATTGAGGCGGGTAATGGTGCGTACCCGCGCCCGTAATTCTGCACCGTCAAAAGGTTTGCTCATGAAATCATCCGCGCCCATTTCTAACCCTAAAATGCGTGAGTCGCGATCATCAAGGGCGGTCAACATGACGATTGGCAATTCTGCCAAACGGGGATTGGCGCGTAATTGTTGACAGACTTGATAGCCATTCATGTCAGGCATGATGACATCAAGCAACATTAAGTCAGGAATAAATTGATTGGCTTTTTCTAAAGCTTCACGCCCATTTTCGGCAAAGACCAGCCTATAGCCTTCGCCCATCAGCAGCATTTC
>JBDLSS010000092.1:0-7231 GCA_039799345.1 Pseudomonadota bacterium | reverse complement strand
AAGCAGGGCTGGGCTTTCCGTCTTTAAATGCGGCGGCTAAAGCAGGGCCACGACGTTCAATTTCACGGTCGGGTTGAAATGTGGCAACGCCTTTGAGTAATACCGCTAAACGGCGCGGCGTGGCATAAGGCGTGGCGATGTTATAGGCAATTTCTTGTTGTTCCAAACCGCCACAAATCGCAGAAGAAAATGCTTCCGACAAACCTTCTAAAGCCTTGGGGGGAAGTTCTTCCGTGCCAATTTCAATTAATAAATCGCGGGTATCGCTCATGCTACATCCTCCTTGATGACGCTGTTGCACATCGGGAAATTCAAGGCGGCACGGCGGTCGTAATAGGCTTGTGCCACCGCGCGCGCAAGAGTTCGTACCCGTAAAATAAAGCGTTGCCGTTCGGTGACTGAAATCGCGTGACGCGCATCTAATAAATTGAAAGTGTGCGAAGCTTTAAGCACCATTTCATACGCAGGCAGGGGTAAATTTTTAGCAATTAAACTGCTGCTTTCGCGCTCGTACACGTCGAAGGCGCGGAATAGGTCTTCAATCGGGGCGTGTTCAAAGTTGAAAGTGGACATTTCGACTTCATTTTGATGAAACACGTCGCCATAAGTGACTTTGCCGAATTTCCCTTCCGTCCAGACTAAATCGTAAACGCTGGAAACGCCTTGCAAATACATCGCGATGCGTTCTAAACCGTAGGTAATTTCGCCAGTCACAGGACGGCATTCTAAACCGCCGACTTGTTGGAAATAGGTGAATTGGGTCACTTCCATGCCGTTCAGCCACACTTCCCAACCCAAGCCCCACGCGCCTAAAGTCGGTGATTCCCAATTATCTTCGACAAAGCGAATATCATTGATTAAAGGGTCAATCCCCAACATTTTCAAAGAACCTAAATATAATTCTTGAATATTGGCGGGCGAGGGTTTGAGTACCACTTGGAATTGGTAATAATGCTGTAAACGGTTGGGGTTTTCGCCATAACGCCCGTCAGTGGGACGGCGTGAAGGCTGCACATAAGCCGCACTCCAAGGTTCAGGCCCTATGGAGCGTAAAAAAGTGGCGGGGTGAAACGTGCCTGCCCCGACTTCCATATCATAAGGTTGTAAGAGCACACAGCCCTGTTGCGCCCAATATTCTTGCAGCGCAAGAATCAGTGCTTGAAAGGTGGTCGGTGATGCCACAAAGGACTCCCTGTAATAATTTTAAGTGGAATTGATTGTTTTTAGAAAAAACTATCCCAATGGGAAAGATATATTGCCGTTAGCCTTCTTTATAAACGCTATTTTAAGCAAACAGTATAACCTAAGTGATTTAGGCACGGTATCTCGTGCGAGCAGGCTACGTTTCAATGCGATTGCCAATAGCACCCAGTAAGATGTGCAGGGGATATTTACCTTAACTTAATGGCATTGATACTTAGGAAGGACGCAGTGCGGAAAAATCACTTATTGGCTAATAAAGATTTGAGATGTGCCAAGTGTGCATTGCCAACAGATTTCTTTTCTTCAGGTGTTTGATTTTGCAAAGCGGTGGGAATGCGTTTTCCAAACCATTCTAATTCATTTTCAGGCAGTTCTTTGAGAAAGCGGCTTGGGTCGCAACCTTCTAATTTTCCATAACGTTTGCGCTTATCTGCCAAAGTAAAAGTTAAACTTTTCTGGGCGCGAGTGATGCCCACATAGGCAAGACGGCGTTCTTCTTGAATCGCGGCATCGTCAGTGCTGTTGTGATGCGGCAATAAATCCTCTTCCATGCCCACCATAAACACATGTGGAAATTCCAGCCCTTTGGCGGCGTGAAAAGTCATCAAAGCAACGCCTTTTTGTTGCGCGTCTGCATTTTGGCGTTCCAAAATATCCAGCAGCATGATGTGTGAAACTAAATCGCTGAGTGTGCTGTATTTTTCCGCAAGCTGGTCTAGCCAATCGAGTAAATCATCGATGTAACTCATGCGCCGTTTGGCAGTTTCTTTGGTCTCACTGGTTTCTTTGAGCCAGGCTTCATAACGAATCCCTTCCACCACAGCGCGGGCAATGATATTTGGCGGCTCAGTTTCGGCGCGGCTTGCCATTGTTTTCACCCAATCAGCAAAATGCAGCAACACGTCCAAATTGCGGCGCGATAAAATCGTGGTCAAATTAAATTCAAAACAAGCGTGTAATAAGGCAACATTACGCGAATTGGCGTAAATTCCTAATTTTTCTAAAGTCGTTGTACCCACTTCACGACGTGGCACGTTGGCAATCCGTAGAAAAGCATTGTCATCTACAGGATTTGTCAGCAGACGTAAATACGCAAGAATATCTTTGACTTCAGCACGGGAAAAAAATGAAGTGCCGCCGCTAACAAAGTAGGGAATATTGAAGGAACGCAGCGCGGTTTCAAAATGCCGTGACTGGTGATTGCTGCGGTATAAAATCGCATAAGCTTCATATTCAGTGCGATGTTTAAATTTGTGGTGCATGATTTCTGCGACGACTTTTTCAGCTTCGTGCATTTGGTCATCGGTGACAATAACCCGCGTCATTTCTCCCGCACCTTTATCGCTCCACAGCTTTTTCTCAAAAACGTGCGGATTATTGCCAATTAAATGATTAGCAAGTTTTAAAATTCGATTGCTAGAACGATAATTTTGTTCAAGTTTTATCACTTTTAAGCTGGGATAATCTTTTGCCAATAAACGCATGTTTTCGGGCTGTGCGCCGCGCCATGCGTAAATCGATTGGTCATCGTCGCCCACCACGGTGAACACGCCGTGTTTGCCGACCAGCAATTTTAATAATTGGTATTGGGTGGCGTTGGTGTCTTGATATTCGTCCACTAAAAGGTGTTTTACGCGCTGTTGCCAGCGTGCTAAAACTTCGGGGTGTTGTTGAAATAATTGCACAGGCTGCATGATTAAATCATCAAAATCAGCGGCATTGTAGGCTTTTAATTGGCGTTGGTAGGCGGCGTAATGTCCCGCCATGAGTTTGGCGGCTTCATCTTGCGCCAGTTCTAGGGCTTGTTCGGGCACGATAAAATTATTTTTGAAGCGGCTGATATTGTTTTGTAATTTGTCTAAATAATCCGCGTTGATGTCTTCTTCATGCTGCAATAAATCGCGCAGCAGGCTGTGGCTGTCGTGGTTGTCAAAAATCGAGAGGTTGGCTTTGTAGCCGAGAAATTTGTGTTCGCGGCGCAGGATGTTTAAACCCAGAGTGTGGAAGGTGGAGACGGTTAAGCCTTGTCCTTCCTTGCCGTGCAGCAGTTGGGCGACGCGGGACTGCATTTCACGGGCGGCTTTGTTAGTGAAGGTGACGGCAATAATTTGTTTGGGGCTGATGCCTGCTTCTTGAATCATCCACGCAATTTTTTTGGTGATGACGCGAGTTTTGCCGCTGCCTGCGCCTGCGAGTACGAGTAAGGGGCTGTGAATATGTTTGATGGCTTCACGTTGGGGGGGATTCAGTTCACGCATATCTTGAAAACGACGAGGAAAGGCTGCTTATGGTATTGCAAATTGAAGGGGGTGTGAATTTTATTTTTCGCTGGAATCATTGACAGGGCAGCGCAAAGCAAGAGGACGCTTCATTCATGATTCAGGGCACAATGCTGACTGAGTGTAAACAAAGGATTTATGATTTCAATTGCATCACTTTTAAGGGATTAGAAAGAACTTTTTATAAAATATGCCTCCATCTAAGCTATAGTTTTTACAGTATAATCCCTTTAAAATAAACAAAATTGCTTGTATCTTCTGTAAGTATTTTAGAGCAAGCAACAACACATAAAATAAAAAGCAATTCAACAAGTGGTTGAGAGTGAGTCGATTTGTTTATAACACCACAATAGCCTTGTTGCGGGATTACGAAGGTGACAAAAAGCCGTCGTGGATGGACATTAAAAAGATGTTCACGCGCCTGTTGCCTGAATGGACAAAGGACACTCCTTTTCAAGTCAAAGGTATGGCAATTAAAGAGGTACATAAGGCTTTTTGGAAAACTTGCAAAGCCAATAAAGGCAAGGGCAAACCCATAAAGTTTAGATTTAGAAGTCGCAAAGATTCTGTGCAATCTTGTTTTATTCCAAAATCTGCGATTAGGGAGAAGAGTATTTATCCTCAGCAAACAAAAGAAGAAACGCATGATGCTTGCTGGTTTGAGAATGTGTCAAAAGGTACAAAACTTAATTGACGAATTGCACCATAAGACTGCGTTATTTCTAGTTAAGAACTTTGATTATATTTTGCTACCTGCTTTTGAAACTTCTCAAATGACAAGTAGAGCAAATAGAAAAATTCAAAGTAAAACAGTTCGCAATATGCTTAATTTTGCTCATTGTCGTTTTAAACAATTTTTAAAAAATAAAGCTTTTGAGTTTGGGAAAACAGTTTTAGATGTTTGTGAAGCCTATACAAGTAAAACTCACCCAAAGACGGGTGATATTAAACAAATAGGCGGTGTAAAAAGAATACGCTTGTTATCTGGGGAGTGGATCAACAGAGACATTGTGGGAGCACGTAATATATTATGACGTGCCTTAGTGGATAAACCCGACTGTTTTACAGTCGCAGTTAGCATTAGTTAAATAATGTTAAGAACAAATTATCGGAGCAACAATGATGTATCGAATGTTCTGCCTATTTTATTGCGGTTTATTGTCAACACCTGTATTTGCAGTTGAGGTGCATGTCGGGGCGATTTTTTCCTCTCAAGGTCCTTTAGCTGAAATTGTGCGATTTTTTGAGAAAACATCTGCTGATAAAATCATTGTTCATCAAGAATATATGACTTCACAAGCTTTAATTCAGCAAGTCAGAGAAAATGCAAATTTAGATATTTTTCTGTCTGGCAATATCCGTATTCCACTCCAGTTGGAACTGGATGGTTTGTTAGCCCATGAGGGGCGTTTTACTTACGCATTTGGTAAGCTGGTATTATGGAGTAAAAATGCTAGTTTAGTGGATACGAAAGGTGAAATTTTACATTCGGAAAAATTTCAAAGTATTGCCGTATTAGATAGACAAAACTCCCCACATGGTTATGGTGTTGCGACAAGACAAATTTTAGAAAAACTTAAGTTATGGGAAAAGTTACAGCCTAAGCTAGTTTTTATAGATAATTCTGCGGAAATACAAAAACAGACACAAGAAGGAAAATTTGATTTAGCATTTATGCCCTTCGCAACCTTAAATCCCAGCAAAAAAATAGAAGGCTCATTGTGGATTGTCCCCAAAAGCTATTACAGCCCAATTGAACAACAAGCCGTTTTACTCAAACGCGCGGAAAATAATGCAGCAGCGCGTGCTTTTTTTGACTATTTAAAATCACCCCAAGCCCGTAATATTTTTGAGAAATATGGCTTTAGTTTGCCATAAAATTGATGCTATTCCCAATGGTGACTATAGCGATAAAAGCTTAAGCCCCGTCTAAATCAGGATTGATCAAATTAAACCGTCATGCGGGAAATGCGTTTCAGACCTGACAACTTAAATAAGCTGTCAGGTCTTTTTAATTTACAGCGAATCCAAAATCTTCAAACGTCGTTGTTGATATTCTTGTTCAGTAATCAATTGTTTATCTCGCAATTGTTGCAACGTCAATAAACGCTGTTCCACGCTTGAAGTGGCAGCATTCACCGCAGGAGCTGGTGCAACTGCTTTTTTAGCAATGGGCGCGGCGGGAGCTTGTTTCAACGTGGTGACTTCTTGTTTTAACTGTGAAACTTCCTGTTGTAAGCGCGTGGTATTTTCTAACAATTGCTTTTGTTCACTATTTAAACGGGTGGTTTCTTGACGCACTTGTGCGGTTTCCCGCGCCACTTGTTCAGGTTTTAATAATTGCGCACTCACCACTTGAGCCAGCACCGTTTTTGGAGTTAAGGCAATCCAATCGGGGCGTTCTGCCACTAACACTTGTCCCGCGCTGGTTTGTAATTTCCACTTGGTGCTTTCCAAACTGCCACTGCGTGAACCCAAAGTGAAGGGATATAAACGGCGGTCTTGTTTTTCGTTGATTTCTTCATGCAATAAGCCGAAAACAATTTGTAATTGTTGCTGTTGGAAAAAAATCCTCCCTGTAACGACGCGATTTTCATTGGTCAGCAAACCGGGGTGCATTCCCACAATCGCAAAACTCACATCATCTTCCGCCCGCGCCATGCTCAGAGCTTTGGTAATCGGTTCGCTGATTAATTTCAGCTCAGTTTCGGTGAACACGGGATACAGTTTGGTGTCGCGTTGCACTGTCAGCGAGGCGAGTAAATGTCGAATTTGGTCAGGGGCAAATTTAACAGGGTGTTGATTGGGCACACTGCCCGATTCTTGGGCTTCAATACGCACGTATTGATCGCGAAATTGCCATAATACGTTTTCACTACTATCAAACCAGCCTGCAAAACTGGCACTCGAAAAGCCTAGCAAACAGCACAGTATCAGCGTTTTCATGAATTGTCCTTTGGGTGGGGGAATGTTAGCGTTTTTATTGGGGTGTTTTATTTTTACTGCGCCCCCAACCCCCTAAAGGGGCTAAAGATAAAAGATTTTGTCTTTAAAGTCCCCTTTAGGGGATTTAGGGGCTGCTTTAAGGACGCAGTAAAACTGAATTCCAGATAAACAAAGACCTCTTAGCAATAAAACTAAGAGGTCTTAATCATACTAGACTAGAAAACTAGCTTACCACATGAAGAAGCCACCGACAGAAATCACATCGGCTTCTTGTTTGCCGCCAGCTCCATGCCATTCATTAGTGGCGCGGGTATATTCTGCCACCAGTTTCAACCATTTATTCACGTCATGATAAACGCCCAAAGTGGTTGAACTTTGTTTAGCAATTTGGCGCGTTCCATTTGCCATGCGCACATCGAAGT
This sequence comes from Pseudomonadota bacterium, assembly GCA_039799345.1. Lineage (GTDB taxonomy): Bacteria > Pseudomonadota > Gammaproteobacteria > Beggiatoales > Beggiatoaceae > JAQTYU01. The sequence continues at coordinate 381 of JBDLSS010000092.1, read as the reverse complement.
CGGCACTGGTTTCATTCGCACGACTTTGACCATAGCTTAAACCGACTTTGGTTTTTTGATAGGTATAGGCGGCTTGCAATAAGAAACCCTTATTGTCACGTTCTTTACCCATACTGTCTAAAGAATCGCTGTCTAACATCAAAGTAGAGCCTAAGCCTTTACCTGTGTAGCCCGAAGCCAATAATTCTAAACCTGAACTCATCACATATTGTGCGCCGTATGCCCAACCTGAAGCTTTGACTGAGCCTTTGGGAGCACCTGCGGTCGCGCTTTGATCAAAATCAGCTTTTTGACTCATCGCACTTAACCAAACTTGTACTTTGTCATTGCCCAGTTTGGTCGCATACGATAATTCACTTTCAATACGCGGTGTTTTAGTGC
>JBDLSS010000091.1:0-11670 GCA_039799345.1 Pseudomonadota bacterium | reverse complement strand
TACTATTGCCCAAATGAACTTCACGGTGAAAATGCCTGATGAGGTGGGACGTGATTATAATCGTGATGGTTTCCCCGATGATGATGTCAGTCACACGGGTTTCCATGATGATAATATCAAGGCTGGAAACACTGCGACTAACACCACAACACCCACAACGACTGGCACGTCAACAGGACAAAGTTTATTTAACAATAACTGTAGCAGCTGTCATGGTTCACCGAATGCCATTTCCAGTGCTGCAAATGCCAGTCAAACGCGTGACGCAATTACGCGTAATAAAGGTGGCATGGGTACTTTGCAATGGATGAGTAATGCTGAATTAGCAGACATCGCAAGCTATGTGCAAAGTAGTTTGGGACAAGTATCGAATACTGGCACTAATACCACTGCTTCAAAATCGAAAGATGAAAGCAACCGTGAAGTAGAAAATGATCGTGAGAACAATCACGAAAATGAACAAGAGAATGATAAAGAGAATGACAAAGAACATTCCACTACGAAACCTGTCGTTACAACACCTATCATCAATACACCACCAGTAACAAATCCAGTGGTGACGCCACCTGCACCCGTGGTTGCTACCCCTACCCCTGTGGTGGTAACGCCGCCTACACCTGTGGTCGCTGCCCCTGAACCCGTGGTAACGCCGCCTGCACCCGTGGTCGCTGCACCTGAACCTGTGATAACGCCGCCCACACCCGTAGTCGCTGCACCTGCGCCCATTGTTACCCCAGTTTCTAATACAGCCGCAGGGCAAAGTTTATTTAATACCAGTTGTAGCGGTTGTCATGGTACACCAGCCGCGATTCGTAGTGCCGCCAATCCCACGGTCACCCGCAATGCAATTAATACTAATCGCGGGGGAATGGGCATGTTGAAGGGAATGTCTGATGCTGATTTAGCAGCGATTGCAAGTTATGTACAAAGTGCACCTTAAGTAAGTCATGATTTAGTAGTAAACCCATGCAAATCAAAACCGCCTAATATTGAGACATATTAGGCGGTTTCTTTATTTCGCAATTCGTAAACAGTTAAAACGCTGTTTATGGAATTTTATAATGATCTTGGGTAAACAAGTCTAAACCACATTCCAAGGTTTCAATCCAATTGATAAACTTTTCAATCATGGGCTTGCCTTTGAAAGGACGACCATGTTGCGGCACAATCCACTCTAAATCCAATTGTCGCACCATCGTTGCCCAGAAACGGCAGGCTTTATTGCCGCACATATAGCGACGGTGAAAACCGAGCATTGCGTGAATATGGGAATCAAAATCTTCCACAGGCACACTTTCTTTATGTGTCACCATTGACGCGCCCAAGTCGCCCGAGAACAAAATTTTGCTGATGGGGTCGTAAAATTGAAAATTGCCTTCAGAATGAAGAAAATGGGCAGGAATAGCTTTTAACAAGCACTTTCCAAGGAAAATATCCATGCCTCTATCAGGAATTCCGATAATCCGTTCTTTAACTTTACCGGGTGTCGCAAAATGTGGAACAAAACGTTCCCACAAAGCGGGCACTACAATTTTACAATCACTGCCAACCAGCCATTTATCAAGCGAAGAAATAATATCGGGGTCTTGATGTGAACCAATCACATATTCTAAATTTTTGGTAAATAAATATTTATAAGATTGCATAAATAAATCGTTATAAATCAAATCACCACCTGGGTCAATCAGTGCGGAGTGATTGCCATCCACCACCAAAAACTGGTTAGCTTGAATCCCTTCCCCCGACACTAAATCATAAAACGCGATACACTTGTGTGTGCCATCGTTATACAGCTCAACCGCCATTTCATTTTCTCCTTAAAAAAGATTTTTCAAAGCGAACCCTGCTCTTTGATACAATTTTAACTGAAATCATCAGAATTACCTAAATTTTTATTCGGACTTTTTATGTCAACAACTTCTTGTTATCACTGTGGCGCACCTGTCCCTGACGGTAGCCATTTTTCCACTGTCATTCAAGGACAAAGCCGTGAAATGTGCTGCTTAGGTTGTCAAGCGGTTGCAGAGGCAATTGTCAGTTCTGGGCTTGCAGATTATTACCAATTCCGCACCGATAATGCGCCCACGGGACAGGTTTTAGTCCCCGAATTTTTGCAACAAACCACCGTCTACGATAATCCTGCCGTGCAAAAACGTTTTGTGCGCCAAGAAGGCGAACATATTCGTGAAGCTTCGCTGATTTTAGAAGGCATAACCTGCGCCGCCTGCGTGTGGCTAAATGAAAAACATATTCGCAGCGTCAAAGGCGTGTTCGATGTGCAAGTGAATTATTCTTCACACCGTGCGCGGGTGCGTTGGGATGAGCGCGAAACCCAATTAAGCCAGATTTTACAAGCGATTAGTTTAATTGGTTATGTGGCGCATCCTTACGACCCCAGACGGCAACAAGAAGTTTTAGAACGTGAACGCCGTTTGCAATTGCGCCAAATTGGGATTGCAGGCGTGCTCGGAATGCAAGTGATGATGTTCGCCGCCGCGTTGTATGTGGGTTCGTGGTCGGGCATTGATGATGAATTTAGAATGTTATTTCGCTGGATTAGCTTGGTGATGACTTTGCCAATTATGCTGTATTCCGCCGTGCCGTTTTTCAAAAATGCATGGCGCGATTTGATTCATCGCCAAGTCGGCATGGACGTGCCTGTCAGTATTGGTTTATTGCTCGCCTTTTTGGGCAGTGTGTGGACGACGGTCAGCAATGACGGCGAACATGTTTATTACGATTCCATCAGCATGTTTGTGTTTTTATTATTGTATGCGCGTTATTTTGAATTAGTTGCCCGCCAACGCAGTGCCCATGCCGCCGAAAGTTTGGTGCATTTAGTCCCGACAATGGCGAGCCGTTTACGCAAAACCGAATCAGGCACGCAAGAAGAATTAGTCTTAGTCAATGAATTAAATTTGGGCGACATCGTGCTGATTCGCGCAGGCGACAATATTCCCGTGGATGGCATGGTGTTAGAAGGGCGTTCTAGCGTGGACGAATCTTTGTTGACGGGCGAAAGTTATCCCGTGCCCAAACAGCCCGAACAAAGCGTGATTGCAGGCACAATTAACATCGACAGCCCCTTGCAAGTGCGCGTTGATAAAATTGGTGAAGATACTGTTCTTTCTCAAATTTTGCGCCTGTTGGAACGCGCCCAAACTGAAAAACCTGCCTTGACCCAATTGGCAGACCGAGTGGCGGCGTGGTTTGTGGTGGGGGTGTTGGTATTGTCGCTGTTGGTGGCGATTTATTGGTTTATGGTCAATCCCGCGTTGTGGTTGGAAATTACTTTGTCTGTGTTAGTGGTGACTTGTCCTTGCGCTTTGTCGTTGGCAACCCCAACCGCGATTACGGCGGCAACCAGCCATTTAACCCAAATGGGGCTATTAATTACCCGTGGGCACGCTTTGGAAACTTTGGCGAGAACCACACACTTTATTTTTGATAAAACAGGGACTTTAACCAAAGGGCGTTTAAATCTGGTTGAAACCCAACTATTTGGCGATTGGACACGGGAAAAATGCCTAGAATACGTGGTTGCTTTAGAAAAACATTCTGAACATCCTATCGCCAAAGCTTTATTAAATGCTTATGAAAAATCATCGAATTTACAAGCCAGCCAAGTTGAAAATTTTGCGGGCGCGGGTTTATCAGGAGAAATTGCAGGCAAGGCTTATTTTATCGGAACACCTGCATTTATTGCAGAACGCACAGGCTTAAAACTCAGTGCTGCCGATTCGCAACAACTGCATCAAGCCGAGCATACTTTGGTGATGTTGGCAGATGACACGCTGATTTATGCGGCTTTTGTGCTGGCGGATGAAATTCGTGAAGGGGCTAGGGATTTGATTCAAGCCTTAATTGCACAAGGCAAACAGGTGAGTTTATTAAGTGGCGATCATGAGCTTGCAGTGCGCCGTGTTGCTGAAGCCACAGGGATTAAAGATTTTGGTTTCGCGCTCACCCCCGAGGCAAAATTGCAGCGTGTCAAAGCTTTGCAAGCCACGGGCGCGGTGGTAGCAATGGTGGGCGATGGGGTCAACGATGCGCCTGTGTTGGCTCAAGCCCAAGTTTCGATTGCGATGGGCAGTGGAACACAGGTGGCGCGGGCGAGTGCGGACATGATTTTGCTGAGCGAGCAATTGCCAAAATTGTTGGTTGGCATTCAAGTCGCGCAAAAAACCTTAAAAATTATTCGTCAGAATATTATTTGGGCGGTGGCATATAACGGTTTAGCGTTGCCTGCGGCGGCGATGGGCTGGGTTGCGCCGTGGATGGCTGCGATTGGAATGTCTTTGAGTTCGTTGCTGGTGGTGGCGAATGCGATGCGTTTGATGAAGAAGCAGAAATGATTGAAAGAAAGCCCCTAAATCCCCTAAAGGGGACTTTAAACAACAATGAGTTAGTTTGTAGCCCCCTTTAGGGGGTTGGGGCTATCTGTAGCATTTTGCTACGCTGCAACATCAATCAACTGATCAAAAAACTGGCGCGTCATTTGGCGTTGCTCATCACTGCTGCTGACACGATTCACCATGTCACGGAAAATGCTGCTGCTGTTTTGTCCCTTGCTGTACCAAGATAAATGTTTACGCGCGATACGCACGCCTGCATATTCGCCATAAAACTGATACAGATTTTCCAAATGTGCGAGCAATGTGTCACGAATTTCGTGAATGCTAGGCTCGGCCAATTTCTCGCCCGTCGCCAAATAATGATTAATTTCACGGAAAATCCACGGATTACCTTGAGCCGCTCTGCCAATCATCACTGCATCAGCCCCCGTATAATCCAAAACGAATTTGGCTTTTTCAGGGTTGCGAATGTCGCCATTGGCAATCACAGGTATTTGAATACTTTGCTTAATTGCGGCAATGGTGTCGTATTCTGCATCGCCTGTATAGGCACAAGCCCGCGTGCGCCCATGCACTGCTAAGGCTTGAATTCCTTCACTTTCTGCGATTTTGGCGATAGCAACCCCATTACGAGTGGATTTATCCCAACCTGTACGAATTTTCAAGGTTACTGGCACATCGATTGCATTAATCACAGCGTTCAAGATGCGTGCAACTAACAGTTCATCGCGTAATAAAGCAGAGCCTGCCATCACATTACAGATTTTTTTAGCAGGACAGCCCATATTAATATCGATAATCTGTGCACCATTTTCGACATTGTAACGGGCAGCATCTGCCATGAGTTGCGGATCAGTACCGACTATCTGTATACTACGCGGTTCGACTTCGCCGTCATGGTTGGCGCGACGTTTGGTTTTTTCACTGCCCCATAACAGGGAGTTTGAGGAAACCATTTCGGAAACCGCCATGCCAGCCCCAAGTTGCTTGCACAGTTGTCGAAACGGGCGGTCAGTCACGCCAGCCATAGGAGCTAGGACGACGCGGCTAGGTAGATGATATTTTCCAATCTGCATTACGCTTGCTTAATCCTGTGAGTTGTCTAAAGAAATTATTTTAACATGAACAGGGATTGAGTTTTAAGCAGTTGCCTATATATCTGCTCGTCCGATTATTGAAAGTTCGTGAAGCAGTATCTAGGAAATCGAAGGGGATTTTGAAATTCAAGAATTAAAATAAAACACTAAAATTTACTTTAAATTAGTAAGTTACAAAAAATTTTAAAATAAAACAAAAATAAATAAAAAAAATGCTTGACAGCAAATTTAAAAAGTTTTAAATTGCAATCCAAGGTTATGTTGCAGCGCACAAAATGAAAGTGCAAAGCAGACTAGGATTACATCCTAGGTTAACAAAAAGTTTCCGGATGCATTGCGTGAGTTTACCGCAGTGCAACCAGCAAAGGCTCCTCCATCCTCCTTTGGTGGTTTGGCGCGACACCAACCCGTTGCGCCTCTTTTAGATTCGTAGTAAGTGCTGTGATGAATGATATAAATGGAGCATTCACTCAGCGCACGTACAGACTCCTCCATCCTCCTTTGGTGGTTTGGCACGACATTACCGTGTTGTGCCCCTTTGAATTCATCATGACCCGCAGGTTCAGTATTAAGAACTGCGATGTACAGACTCCTCCATCCTCCTTTGGTGGTTTGGCACGACAGTGATTGTCGTGCCTTTTTTATTTTGTGTTTAGGCTTTGCCTAAAAATTCTTATTTTTATATCTTTATAGATATTATTTTATTATGGCGACATCCTGTCGTACTGCTAATGTATCCCTTCTTCTCCGCCTTAGTGGTTTGGCACAACATCAACTGTCTTCCCGTTTTTGATACTAGGACAGCAATGTTTCATCTTTTAAGTCTCGATTCTGATGACAAATAAAAACGTGTACCCATCAAACAGTCTGTTCTGTAAGTTCTTTCAGAACACCCTTGATGTGTACACGCAAACATACCACAAGCCCTTAGTCTTATGCAATTGTCGGAAAACAAGACACTTTTGTTTTTCTAAGGCGAATTATTTTCCATCTCATTGTTATTCATGACTAAAGTTATGGGTATTAACCTAACATGTCTGCAACGGCATCACGTTCTTGTTCAAGTTCTTGTTGAGTTGCGATCATTCTTTCACGGCTGAATGCGTCAACTTCCAATCCTTGAACAATACTGTACTTGCCATTTTCACAGGTGACGGGGAAGGAATACATCAAACCTTCAGGAATTCCATAGCTACCATCGCTAGGAATACCCATGCTCACCCAGTTACCATTAGAACCTAAAGCCCAATCTCTGATGTGATCAATTGCGGCAGAAGCAGCAGAAGCAGCAGAAGACTTGCCGCGTGCTTTGATGATAGCTGCGCCACGTTGTTGTACGGTAGGAATAAAGTCTTTTACCATCCAATCTTGATCAACTAAAGATTTTGCAGCTTTGCCAGCCACTACGGTGTGGCTTAAGTCTGGATATTGGGTTGAAGAGTGGTTGCCCCAAATGACCATTTTTTCAATTTCGGTCACTTTGGTGCCGGTCTTCGCTGCCAATTGGCTTAAAGCACGGTTGTGATCTAAGCGCGTCATTGCGGTGAAGTTTGCTGGGTTGATCTTGGGTGCAGAACGCATTGCAATATAAGCGTTGGTATTAGCAGGGTTGCCCACGACTAAAACTTTAACGTCAGGACTTGCATGATCATTTAATGCTTTACCTTGGCTGGTGAAGATTTGACCGTTGATACGTAACAAATCATTTCTTTCCATGCCAGGACCACGGGGGGTAGCACCCACTAATAAAGCGTAGTCTGCATCTTTGAACGCAACAGCGAGGTCGTCGGTCGTGATTACTTCTTGCAACAAGGGGAATGCACAGTCATCTAATTCCATAGCTACGCCTTTTAAGGCTTCTAAGGCGACGGGCATTTCTAAGAGTTGCAGAATAACGGGTTGATCTTTACCTAACATATCGCCAGCAGCGATACGGAAAACTAAAGAGTAAGCAATTTGACCTGCGCCCCCAGTAACAACGACACGTACGGGTTTTTTCATAATGATTTCCTTGGTGTTTTTTATTTATTTCAATCCATACCAGCCCCGAAAGGCTAGTAAAATTTTCTACAAACGTTTTCAACGCTAATAGCTATCTCGAACGAACGATTTAGTCTTATCTAAGCTCTGCGTTTGTAGAGCCTTGTCAACTCCCAATGCTGCTCTCGCTATGACATTGAAAGTGTCTGAAAGTATAATTGAAAAGCACAGTTTCTCAAACACTTTTACAGTAGGCTCATCAATAAGGTTACGCTGTCGCTTGCAAACCTGTACCAGCTTCAGGATTTTGTCTGAACCACAATTTGCACAATTACCTTAATTCACACAATTAAAAATTTTTTTTGAATTAAATTATGGCAATTGTGCAAATTAAGTGAATTGTGGTTCAGAAATCTTGTGTTTACCCACGGTAATTTTATAATCAGGTGAATTCTCCAAGGAGGTTCGCCATGTCGTTCCCGCCGTTTATGCAAGCTGGTTTAGATAAAGTTTTACATGCTTCTGTCAATATTGACGCGATTGTGAATAATGCCGGTTCGTTGTCGAAACTGGGCGGCATGTTACACAAGCATTTTTGCACGCCCGCCCAACATTTATTACCCGCCTATCGCAGTTCTTATCAAGATACTTTAAAAGCTTTACGTTTTGCTTTAAATCCGCCGTATGTGCCATTGCACAGCAAAATTATTAAGGATTTTCAGCAAGATGTGAAAACTGCATTTTTACCCACTTTTCCCCACACGCAACTTTATAAAGCTTTGGCAAAAGAATGCCTGAATTTAGAAAAGCAGCTGTTATTTTCTCAAGCGTCTTTGCAAATCGGGACAAAACAAGCCTTTGAAGCAGATTTAGCCGCCTTGGTTGGGTCGAAAACTTTACCGAATTTGACCGAATTAATTTTAGAAGACGTGCAAAATCGTGTAGAAATTTCTGCTGAATTATTGGAATTACTGCGTTTAGAAGATTTATTGGGTTGTGGAATTTGGCATTTTTTGCGGGCAGATAAACAGCTCAGTTTGTTAATTGCGGCGTTACAGCAGGAAGAAAGCTTTCAGCGCGTCATTCGGATTGATGAAAATGTGGTGGAGATGCTCGATTTAGTGCGAGACATTCACCGTTTTGCGGAGAAAGCAGGCAATAATTATGCGGACAGTGAAAGTGCCAATGCTTTGGCGGAGGCGAAACGGAAATTAGACACGCAACAAGAGAAATCTTGTTTCACAGGATTGACGCAAGCCTTTAAAAATCCTGATAGGAAAGAGGCGCGTAAACTAATTCTACAAGCCTTGAAATTGGCAAAAACCAATGCTGAAAAAGCTTTGGTGCATTACAGTTTGTTTAAGCTGACGGTGGGCGAGCGTGCGCCCGATTTGCAACAAGCTTTTGAGCATTTACAGCAAGCAATTCAACTTGATAAGGCAAATTACGCGCCTTGTGAGACTGATACCTTTGAAATACAAGCTTTATTGGGCGTGGGCGGCATGGGCTATGCCTTATTGGCGCGTTCTGGTGCGGTGGAATTGGTGGTGAAATGTTTTTGGCAAGAACTGGAAAACAAGCAGTTTGCTGAAGCGGTGAAAATGCAGACATTGCAAAGTCAGTATGTACCAGAGCTGTTTGGAAATGGTATTCATCGGTATCGTGAACGGCTGTGTTTGGTGACGCATTATTTACCGCAGGCAGTGGACGGGGCGCGTTGGCTGGCACAGCACGGCAAATTAGATGAAAACGTCGGCTTGGTGGTAGCGATACGTTTAGCGGAAGCCTTGCAAGCGATTCATCAAGCGGGCGTGCTGCATTTGGATTTGAAGCCCGCGAATGTGTTGTTATTGCCAGCGGCGCAAGCGGAAAATTGGGAAGTGCGAGTAATTGATTTTGGCTTGTCGAAATTGTTGCCGCAATTTAAGAATCATGGGCGTACGCAGACGATGACAGGGACGGCTTCACACACGGTGACGCTATCGTTGGATTATGCTTCACCTGAGCAGAAAGCAGGTGAAAAATTAATGGCAGCCAGTGATGTGTTCAGTTATGGGAAAACGCTGTTTGATTTGGTTGGAGACATGAATAGTCTTGAAACCCCAGAAAAATTAGAGATTATTTTAAAACGTTGTGTAAGGTCGAGACCTGAAGAACGGATTACTTTAAACGTTTTACTGACAGAATTGACGAGCTTGCACGGTGGAAAGATTCCTGAAAATCCTACTGATTCATCCGCAGCGCAGGCAGAATTAGAACGTTTGCGACGTGAACAAGCGAAACGTGAAAAGCAAGCTGCGGCCAAATTGGCGAAAGAGCGAGAAGAATTAACACGCCAACAGCGTGAACATGAAGAGAAATTGCAGCAAGACCAAGCGCGTTTGGAAAAAGAAAAAGCAGAATTGGAACGCAAAAAACGCGAGCATGAAGAACAAACACGTTTAGCAAAAGAACGTGAAGAATTGGCGCGACAACAACGTGAGCATGAAGAGTGGTTAAAAAAAGAGCAGGAACGTTTGGTGCAGGAAGCGGCAGAACTTGAGCGTAAAAAGAAGGGAAATGATAAAGGCTTTGCCCGCACTTTTGCTACGATGCAAGCGGGTAGAACGGAAAGTTTTACGGTGTATGAAAAAACCTTTGATGTCAAAGGGGTTACGTTTGAAATGGTGTATATTCTGGCGGGGGAATTTATGATGGGGTCGAATAAGGATGATCGGGAAAAACCGGTGCATAAAGTGAAGATTACGAAGCCGTTTTATATGGGGAAATATCAAGTCACGCAAAAGCAATGGGAAGCGGTGATGGAGAGTAATCCGTCGTATTTTAAGGGGGATGATTTGCCGGTTATGAATGTGAATTGGGAAGATTGCCAAGCATTTTGCAAAAAGTTATCGGCATTGACAGGCAAGGTGTTTCGCTTGCCGAGTGAAGCGGAATGGGAATATGCGGTGCGGGCGGGAAGTACGACGAGATGGAGTTTTGGAGATGAGGAGAGCCAGTTAGGGGATTATGGGTGGTTTTGTGGAAATTCGGGTTTAAAGACACACCCAGTAGGGGAAAAGAAGCCGAATGGATTTGGGTTATATGATATGTACGGAAATGTGTGGGAATGCTGTGAAGATAGTTGGGAGGATAATTACAACACGCCTCGTGCACAAAAAGCCTATAAAAATCAAAATAATGATCGCCTGTTGCGCGGTGGTTCTTATTACGACTATACTTATCACTGTTGCTCGGCTTACCGCAGCCACTACTTAGTTCAAGGAGGTAGTGACTACGGCTTGCGTTTTGTTTCTGATTATTCTTCCTAGGATTCTTCACCCTTTATCCCCTAGCTGGCCGGGGTTTTTCCTCGTTCCCACGCGCCTGCGTCACAGCCATTAGCTTGTTACGTGGTGGTGCTTGGAATAACTATTCAGATAGCTGTCGTTCTGCCTATCGCGGTCTCAACTCAAATGTGCTCAACAACTTCGGCTTCCGTGTTGTTTTCTTTGCTCCAAAGGTTCTTCATCCTTAGCGGCGTAGCCTCGTAGGTTGGGTTTCCCTCGTTCCCACGCGGGAGCATCACTGCCATTAAGTTAAGAGTTAAAAGCAAGATTTTTTAGAGCACTTAGCACATTCCCTCGTTCCCAAGTGCCACTTGGGAATGCCGTCTTGACCGCGTTGCGGTCTGTATCTATACAAGATGCAACGCATCCAAGAATGTATTCCCAAGCAACGCTTGGGAACAAGAAAAAGGATTCTTCACCCTTAGTTTGTCTGAACCGCAATTCACACAATTACCCAAATTAACACAATTAAACCTTAAGAAATTCTTTTAATTGCGGTAATTGTGTTAATTAAGTAAATTGTGGTTCAGACAATAATTGCGTAAATTGTGGTTCAGACAATCAGACAACAGGAATAACCCAATGAACTCCCCCAACTACGACCCCCTCACCTACAAAATTATCGGCTGTGCGATGGAAGTGCACAAAAAAATGGGCAACGGTTTTGACTATCGACTGCTATCCGATTGAGGACATCATACATAACACTCGCCATTGCGTAAGCATGTTTTCCCGCCTGCTTGGCATTGCTGTGGGAGATTTCTCCAAACTCTTCAATCACATTGGGTGTGGAAGGCAGCATTATCTTGCTACCATCAATCCCTAAGACTCTCATCCCTTGGTAGGTTTGATAATCTTCATCTCCATACATCACATCGACCACCGCTTTCTGATTGAGTTCAATAAAAG
>JBDLSS010000090.1:0-5805 GCA_039799345.1 Pseudomonadota bacterium | reverse complement strand
ATTATACATAATATTTATACTCTTTGATTAAGCCCTCCCCCTTCAGGGGGTTGGGGGCTTCTTTAAATCTCACTGCAAAAAATCTTTACTTAACTGTTTAAATTCAGCCGTGCCCGCTTGTTGCACCCACTCAAAAAATACCATTTCTCGACTGACGATTTGCACGCCTAAGGCCCGCATTCTTGCCAAGGCAAGTTCTTTATCCTGAGCACTGCGTGAAGAAACCGCATCTGCTACCACAAAGACCTGATAACCTGCTTTCAACAAGCCAATAGCGGTTTGTAACACGCAAACATGCGATTCAATCCCAATTAATACGAATTGGCGCACCGCAACTTTTTCCAAAAGCATGGCACAACTGGGGGAAGTCGCACAGGAAAAATGGACTTTTTCCATGACCTGTTTAGTGGGAACGAGAGATAATAATTCAGGAATAGTTTTTCCCAAACCACGGGGATACTGCTCAGAAATAAGCGTCGGAATTTGCAAGCGATTTGCGACATTGAGTAGCCAAAGACAATTATTAATTAATTGCACTGAATCATGTACCGCATGAACCAGCTTTTCTTGTACATCAACCACGAGTAAACAGGAGTTTTTAGGGTCTATCAGCATAGGAGTTTATCAATTAAAATGTGAATAAATAGTATATAAGCAAGTATTTATTATTGAGTGCTTGAAATTCAGTACAGTTTTATAATAAGGTGTTTAATCCGATTAAACAAGTCATTTTTATAGCAGGTTTCTTATTATGGCAAGAATTATTCTCGAACTTCCAGCAGTATTTTCATTTACAACAGATATTCCCGTAACCATTAACTATATTAATTATGGCGCACATGTCGGCAACGATTCCATGCTTTCAATTCTGCATGAAGCACGGATTCGCTTGCTGAAAAGCCACGGTTTCAGCGAGCTGAACATTGACGGGTTGGGGCTGATTATCACCGATGCCGCCGTGGTTTACAAAGCCGAAGCCTATCAAGGCGATAATTTGGAAGTTAGAATCGCCGTACAAGACCCGAATAAATACGGCTGTGATTTCTTTTACCAAGTAATCCATAAAGATAGCGGCAAAGAAATTGCGCGGGCGAAAACAGGATGTGTGTTTTTCGACTATAATGCGAAAAAAGTCTCTGAAGCCCCTAAAAGCTTCAAAGACTTATTCTTTAATTGAGCATTTAGTCTAAGATAATTGCAGTTTTTAGACTAAACACTTTTACAAGTTTTACATGCTACGGCGATATTTGCCTCCCACTTCAAACAACGCGGTGGTGATTTGCCCCAGTGAGCAATAGCGCACCGCGTCCATCAAGACCGTAAACACGTTTTCGTTGTTAATTGCGGCTTTTTGTAAACGTGCCAAAACTTCTTTCGCCTGCACTTGGTGGCGGTTTTGGAAATCTTGTAAACGCTTAATTTGACTTTGTTTTTCTTCTTCGGTGGAACGCGCCAATTCAACCACAATGTGCTGATTATCGGCTTCAGGATTGCGGAACGTATTCACGCCGATAATCGGTAAATTGCCATCGTGTTTCAGCATTTCGTAGTGCATGGATTCTTCTTGAATCTTGCCGCGCTGATACCCCGTTTCCATCGCGCCCAACACCCCGCCGCGTTCCGCAATGTTTTCAAACTCTTTCAACACCGCTTCTTCGACTAAATCCGTGAGTTCGTCGATGATAAACGCGCCTTGATTGGGATTTTCATTTTTGGCTAAGCCCCATTCACGGTTAATAATCAACTGAATCGCCATCGCACGGCGCACGGATTCGGTGGTGGGCGTGGTAATCGCTTCATCGTAGGCATTGGTGTGCAAACTGTTGCAATTGTCATAAATCGCAATCAGGGCTTGCAGCGTGGTACGAATATCGTTGAACGCCATTTCTTGGGCATGTAAAGAACGCCCCGAGGTTTGAATGTGATATTTCAGTTTTTGACTGCGTTCATTCGCGCCGTATTTGTAACGCATTGCCGCCGCCCAAATGCGCCGCGCCACCCGCCCAATCACGGAATATTCAGGATCCATGCCATTTGAGAAGAAAAACGATAAATTCGGTGCAAAATCATCAATATGCATTCCACGTGCTAAATAAGCTTCCACATAAGTGAAGCCATTTGCCAAGGTGAACGCCAATTGAGAAATCGGATTCGCGCCCGCTTCTGCAATGTGATAGCCCGAAATTGAAACTGAATAGAAATTCTTAACCTGGTGATGTACAAAATATTCTTGAATATCGCCCATCATTTTCAGGCTGAATTCAGTGGAAAACAGGCAAGTATTTTGCCCTTGGTCTTCTTTGAGAATATCCGCTTGCACCGTGCCACGCACATTTTCCAAAACCCATTCCCTGATTTTTTCAATCTCATCATCGGTGGGTTGGCGTTTGTTGTCGGACTCAAATTTTTCAACTTGTTGATCGACAGCAGCATTTAAAAACATTGCCAAAATCGCAGGCGCGGGGCCGTTAATCGTCATGGAAACTGAGGTGTTAGGATTACAGAGTTCAAAGCCGCTGTACAACACTTTCAAATCGTCTAAAGTCGCAATCGAAACTCCAGAATTGCCGACTTTGCCGTAAATATCAGGGCGTGGCGCGGGGTCACAGCCGTATAAAGTCACCGAGTCGAAAGCGGTGGAAAGGCGTTTGGCGGGCGATTCTTTGGAGAGGAAACGGAAACGCGCGTTGGTGCGGAATGCGTCACCTTCGCCTGCAAACATGCGGGTAGGGTCTTCATTTTCCCGTTTAAACGCAAACACGCCTGCGGTGTAGGGGAAGCTGCCCGGCACGTTTTCCTTCATCATCCAAGTTAATAATTCGCCGTGGTCGGTGTATTTCGGCAACGCGACTTTGGGAATTTTCGTGCCTGATAATGAACTGCTGTTGAGTTTAGTACGAATTTCTTTGTTGCGAATTTTGACGACGTATTCATCACCGGTGAAATTCTGTTTGACCGTGTCCCACATGTCTAATAATTTGCGGGCGTGCACGTCCAGAGTTTCTTCTTTTTGGCGAATTAATTCGTCTAAATTGCTGGCATCTTTGCCGCAGTGTTGCAGCATTTTTTGCGTGGCATAAAGCTGTTGGCGTTCACGGGCAATTTGCGCTTGGGTTTGAATCGCTTTGTGATAACCGCGCACGGTGTCGGCAATTTCTGCCAAATAACGTTGACGCTGTGGCGGCACAATTACCGTGCTGTGGGTGGATTCTTTGGTGCTGACCCGAGGCAAATGTCCGCCGTGGGGAAATGCTTTAAAGCCTTTGTCCGCAATCGCTTGTAAAATCCCTTGGTATAAACCCGTGACCCCATCATCATTAAAACGTGAGGCAATCGTGCCATACACAGGCATTTCTTCAGTGGCTTGGTTGAATAAGGTTTGATTGCGTTGATATTGTTTACGCACATCCCGCAAAGCATCGAGCGCGCCTTTGCGGTCAAATTTGTTAATTGCGACTAAATGGGCAAAATCGAGCATGTCGATTTTTTCCAACTGGCTGGCAGCCCCAAACTCGGGAGTCATCACATATAAAGACACGTCTACATGCGGCACAATCGCTGCGTCGCCCTGCCCAATCCCTGAGGTTTCCACAATGATAATGTCAAAACCTGCGAGCTTAGTCGCGGCGATAACATGCGGTAAAATTTCAGGAATTTCGCTGCCCGCGCTGCGGGTTGCCAAAGAGCGCATGTAAATATTGGGCGAGTCAATCGCGTTCATGCGAATGCGATCACCGAGTAAAGCCCCACCACTTTTGCGGCGTGAGGGGTCAATCGCAATCACTGCGATTTTGAGTTTATCTTGATGATCGAGACGTAAACGACGAATGATTTCATCAGTCAGCGAGGATTTGCCTGCGCCGCCTGTGCCTGTGATCCCGAGAACGGGCGTAGTCTTGTGTTGTGCGGCTTCGCGCAGAGTTTCTTGTAAAGCGGGGCTGCTCTGGTTTTCTAACACGGTGATACAACGTGCCAGCGTGTTCCAGTTGCCTTGTTGGAGTTTTTCTAAATCGACTTGCGCTGCGGCTGACAAATCGACATCGCATTTTTCAAGCGTGTCGTTAATCATGCCTTGCAAGCCCATGCGTTGCCCATCTTCTGGAGAATAAAGACGGGTTACGCCATATTTTTGTAGTTCTTCAATTTCGGGGGGAATAATAACACCACCACCGCCGCCAAAAACTTTGATATGTTCGCCACCGTTTTCTTTCAGCAAGTCGATCATATACTTGAAAAATTCGATATGTCCGCCCTGATACGAGCTGACGGAAATACCGTGTGCATCTTCCTGTAACGCGGCAGTGACAATTTCTTGTACTGACCGATTGTGTCCTAGATGAATCACTTCTGCACCTGATGCTTGCAGAATGCGCCGCATGATATTAATTGCAGCATCGTGTCCATCGAAAAGACTCGTTGCAGTGACGAAACGAATCTTGTTTTTAGCGTGGTATACGCTAGGCGTTGGCAATTTCTTAGCCTTTGTCATTAGTCTCCCTCCCCCAGTTTGAACACACACTAGATACCTCTACCTAGTCATTAATTGCTTCCCCACTGATTAGCGAGGTCTCTTTAAATGTGCACGGCTATTCTAATCGCAGTTGACGTAAACGTCAATTAGTTGTGTTAATTTTTTGGGAAAATTTATGCAGTTGGTATAGTATTTAAATACTAAAGATAGACTAATAGAAATAGGAGTTACGCAGTTGAAACATGAATTCTTTATATTTAAAATGAGTTAGTATTGTGCGCCGCATAATACTATTTCAAGTAAAATAAATCAGTTACTGATTAAACTGCGTAATTTCTATATGTTGTAGATTTAAACTTTACTGAGTCATTAATAGAATAAAGTACAATATTTACCCATTGGGATTAGGAACTTTCTTTAAATCCAGCCCAAAAGAATCACACAAGTCATTTCCAGAGCTATTAAAATGTTTGAAAATATCCGTGTAGATTGGCAACATTATCAAAGTTTCAGCTGTCAGGGTTTTTGGGTCATGATGGTGTATCGTTTGGGACGCTGGCGTTATAACCTTGCCTCACGCTGGTTACGCTTGCCGTTTTCCGTACTATATAAAATTTTGCATGTCACAGTCCAAATTTTGACAGGCATCGATTTACCCTGTGAAGTGGTCGTGGGGCGTGGTTTTATCATTGAACATTTTGGCGGAATTATTATCAGTGGCGATACAGTGTTTGGTGATGATGTGGTGATTCGCAATGGGGTGACGATTGGCTTACGTCATCGTGGGATGCGTGGCTCACCTGTGATTGGAAATCGTGTAGATATTGGTACGGGAGCGAAAATTTTAGGTCCCATTACCATTGGTGATGATGTAGTAATTGGGGCAAATGCGGTGGTCATTTGTGATGTGCCAGCAAATTCTATCGCAGTGGGAATTCCCGCCCGAATTTTACCGCGCAACCGATAAAACTACAGCACAAAGCCCTACTAAACTTTCAAGTATTACCCTAAAACGCTTTGTGATCATTACAAAAGGGTTTTCTCTCTCTAAGGTTTTGATGTTATCATTCACGCTCTAATTATACGCGGCGCACCCCTCTTGGCTACCTCACAGTGTGTTGATATGTCTCCCCTACCGCATCATAAATCATCAGCCCATTATTATCGCCGCTAAGCCTTAGATGGTAATACACAAACATGACCGCTTTAATAGCAAAATTTTTTGAATTGCTTTGTAGACTCATTCAACCGCTTGCTGCACTGTTTGCTCCACTGCAATCCTTTCTCAATATGATTAAACACGTCTTCAAATCTCCACGTTCTGCCCTTATTTT
>JBDLSS010000089.1:0-3710 GCA_039799345.1 Pseudomonadota bacterium | reverse complement strand
GGCAGAATTGGCGCATTACGAATGGGTAGAATTGGCGGTGTCGATAGACCCACAACTTGTTGACTGGGAAAGTATTGAACAAAGTGCTGATTTTTTAAATCGTATTCCTGCAGTTAGTCCTTATGTACAACTCTTAGTTTATCAATATCCTGTGCATGAAATTGGGGAAAATAATCAACCTCAAAATCCACCAGAAGCCCACACTTGTTTGGTGGTTTATCGGGATTCAAACGATAAAGTCTGTTTTTTAAATTTAAATGCGGTCAGTGCCCATTTATTAAATTGCCTGATAGAAAGCCCTGACACAGGTAACAAACTGCTTTCCGAAATTGCGAGTGCATTGCAACATCCACAGCCAGAAGTTGTGATTTCGGGTGGTTTGGAAATTATGCAAGCATGGTTAGAACGCGGTATTTTATTGGGTGTTCGCCGCTAAAATAGTCCTAAAGCATTAAGGATTGTCTGAATCAGGATTGACAGGATTACCCGAATTAAACAAGATTAACCCACATCACCATGTTTTATCTTTAATCCTGAAAATTTATTAAATCCTGTGAATCCTGATTCAGACAACAAAAGAGATAACAATGACCGATAAAGTTGAATTATTACAAAAAGTAACTGCATTCGCAGGTTATTTCAAAATTGTGCGCTACCATTTGCGTCACCGCTTATTTGCAGGCGGCTGGACTGGCGAAGTAGTTCGTGAAGTGTTTGAACGTGGACATGCCGCCGCCGTTTTACCTTATGACCCTATCCGTGACGAAGTGGTGTTAATCGAGCAATTTCGCGCAGGCGCGTATGCCGCACACAGCGAAAATCCTTGGTTATTGGAAGTGGTCGCGGGCATTATGGAAGTTGGCGAAACCCCTCAACAAGTCGCCATCCGTGAAGCCCAAGAAGAAGCAGGCTGTGTGATCAGCGATTTAATCCCGATGTATCAATTTTTAGTCAGTCCCGGCGGTACTAGCGAAACCACCGCAATTTTTTGTGGGCGCGTTAGCACGCAAGGCGTGGGTGGCATTCACGGTTTAGTCGAAGAAAATGAAGATATTCAAGTGCATGTGGTCAAGTTTAGCGAAGCTTTAAAAATGCTGGCGGAAGGAAAAATTCGTTCTGCCCCGCCAATTATCGCCTTGCAATGGTTGGCTTTGCACCATGAAAACGTTAAAAAACAATGGGGTATCAGTGCATGAAGCGGCGTTACTTTGTGAGCATGGCAGGATTGGGGATTTTATCGGCCTGTGTGTCGAGATATTTCCCCGATGATGGTGAATTTTTCAGAGAATGTTTAAATGGCGAATTACCGCCCGAATTTGCCAAAAATGAATTAATTCAAGCCGCGCTCCAAGGTATCGACCCCGCCCAAATTTGGGATGGTCATGTGCATTTAATTGGTTTGGGCGATGCGGGCAGCGGGGTTTGGGTCAATCCTCAATCGCAATCGTTAATCAATCCAAAACAATATTTACAATTTCAATTTTACCTAAAAGCTTCTTGCCCAACGCCGAATATGCCCGTGGATCAAGGCTATCTTGACCATTTGAAAAAGCTGCATTGGGGCAAAAATATGCGCTTTTTGTTATTAGCCTTCGATTATTCGTATAACGAGCAAGGCGAGCGCATTGAGGAACATTCTGCATTTCACACTCCCAATGAATACGCCACAAAAGTGTGTCGGGAAAATCCGCAACAATTTGGCTGGTTGGCTTCGGTGCATCCGTATCGCAAAGATTGCGTCGAGGCTTTAATTCAGGCGGTGAAAGATGGCGCGTTAGGGGTGAAATGGTTGCCGCCCGCAATGGGGATTAATCCCAGTTCGCCCTTGTGCGACAAATTTTATGAAGCGATGGCGAAGTTTAATTTGCCTTTGCTGTGTCATGGCGGCGATGAACATGCGGTTGTGGGCATGGAAATGCAGAATTATGGCAATCCCTTGTTATTGCGGCGTGCTTTGGATCATGGGGTGCGGGTGGTGGTGGCGCATTGTGCTTCATCGGGCAGCAGTGTTGATTTGGACAAGGGCGAAAACGCGCAGCCTGTGCTGAATATTGATTTATTTGGGCGTTTGATGGACGAGCCGCGTTATCAAAATAAGTTGTTTGGGGATATTTCTGCGATGCCACAAATTAATCGGGTGGCATTGTTGGATAAGGTGTTATTGCGCTCAGACTGGCATTCGCGCTTATTGTATGCTTCGGATTATCCTTTGCCTGCGGTGCTGCCGATGTTGTCGTTGAAGCTGTTGGCAGAAAAGCATTTTATTCCTGAAAGCAGTATTCCCGTGTTGAAAACTTTGCGGGTTTATAATCCTTTGCTGTTTGATTTTGTGTTGAAACGTCATTTAAAAGCGCAGGGTAAGGGATTTGCGCCACAGGTGTTTCAAACGCGGAGTTTTTGGACGGCTTCGAAAAACTAGTCTGAACCACAATTTACACAATTACCGCAATTAACATAATTAAAAATAGATTGTGGTAATTATGTTAATTGAGTGAATTGCGGTTCAGATAACAAAAATTCTTTTAAAATCAAGAAGAGAGTAGAACTTTTCGCAGGTGTCAAAATTGAACTATTTCTTAAAAAATGAAATTTGTATCAAATTGATTTATATATACTTTTTTAGTATGCAAAAATCGTGCTGGAGAGTAGAACTTTTTGGACATAAAATGGCAGCTAAATCTTGCTTGCAATCTTATGAAAACTATGCAATTATTTTTGCTATGGGGGTTGCAACCTACCTCGCCAATGCAGGCGATTGAAACTAGTTGGGTTGGGCTACACAATAAATATGTAGCGTGTTGCAACCTACCTCGCCAATGCAGGCGATTGAAACCCAATAAGTAAAAGAATACCTATCACATTCTTTTACAGGTTGCAACCTACCTCGCCAATGCAGGCGATTGAAACGAAACAAATTTTTCATGATGAAAAAATCCTTAAAGTTGCAACCTACCTCGCCAATGCAGGCGATTGAAACGGTCTGTAGTCATAACTCCTGTTCAAAATAATAAAAAGCCCCGATGTTTTTAATAAACATCGGGGCTTTTTCTCTGTACCACAATTCACTTAATTACCTAATTAAGCTAAGCCTAATTTTGTCAATCCTGATTGAGACAATAAACGGCTAACATCCTTAGCTATTTATCACGACCAAAGTTTTTTTAACGCTGTTGCAAGGCAGCAATACGGTCTTCTAAATGTGGATGGCTCATAAATAATTCCATAATCCCACCTTTCTTTGCACCCGCAATGCCTAACGCCGTCATTTGAGTGGGTAATTCACCTGCTTGCGACATTTGCAAACGTTGCAAAGCGCGAATCATCTTATTTGCCCCGACCAAACGCGCAGAACCTGCGTCAGCACGATATTCTCGTTTACGTGAAAACCACATCACAATCATGCTTGCGAGAATGCCGAAAAGAATTTCTGCAATAAAACTGGTGATGTAATACGCAAATCCCATGCTACCACTTTGATTTTCTTCATCGTTATTAGAAGAAAAAGCTTTGTCTACCATATAACCCACGATTTTAGAAATGAAAATTACGAACGTGTTTAAAATACCTTGTAACAAGGTCATGGTCACCATGTCACCATTGGCAATATGACTAACTTCATGTGCCAAAACGGCTTCTACTTCATCACGACTCATTTGCTGCAACAAGCCCGTGCTCACCGCAACTAAAGAGCTGTTACGTGACATGCCCGT
>JBDLSS010000088.1:0-7223 GCA_039799345.1 Pseudomonadota bacterium | reverse complement strand
TATTCAAATCAAAAAACGTCGGATTTTAACACAAAAAATCTGCTCAAAATGGATAAGTTATTTAAAATAGTAGACTTACAAAGCTTACAGGATAAGTTTATACCAAAGTTTGGTATTGCTTTAATTATGACTTATCTCAATAAATAACTGTACCGAAAACAAGACAGCATTAGACAATATTATTGTAAAATTACTATATATTTCAGTTTAATATAACGTTTTGGATAAGGTGATTATTAATTATCACCAAAGGAAATGAATTGTTTAACCCAAAGCGACAGAATGCTGCCTTATAACAACAATAAAACTTGAAGGAAAACATGATGAGTACCATTATTGAAATTATTCCTGCTACTGATTTCAATCAAATTGAACCGATTACCCAGTTTTTTAAAATCTCAGGCTTACAAGCGTTACAAGATGACTTTTGTCGCAAAACAGGGGTTGCATCTTTGATTATGTATCCCAACGGCATTGCTATCACAAAACCCAGTAATTTTTCCCGTTTGTGCCAATTAATTCGTAAAACTGAAAAAGGGGGAATTAATTGCACTAAATCCGACGTAATTATTGGCAATTCTATGATTGCAGGTGCAACGATTCAGCCTTGTAAAAGTGGCGGTTTGTGGGATTCAGGCGTGCGCATTCATGTGGGACAAGTACATATTGCAAACTGGTTAATTGGGCAAGTGATGAATGAGGAACAAGCCACCAAAATCGACAGAATGATGTATTACGCCCGCGAAATTGAAGCAAATATTGATGATTTTAGTGCGGCAATTGCACAAGTCACGGTGATGGATGAAGACAAATTTACCGCACTGAGTAACGCGCTTTATATTTTTGCATTGCAACTGGGAGATTTTGCCAAACAAGGAAAATCTGAACAGTTCGCCACAAACTACTTGAAGTTAAAAGAAATTATTGATAAGCAACCCAATACTAAAGTTTTATATGAAATTTGGGATCGCATGCTTGCTGATTATGAACAAGGTCATTTGTGCGTGTAGTTTAATTGTGCCGCCAAATCTCTGATGACTTTAAAAGAGTTTGTAGTATTTTAGTCATTTGTAGCTTGGGTTGCCGTTGGCAGCCCATACTACGTGGTTTATGTGTACGAGATGAATCGCAGTTGGGATAAAGATAATTAAGGATAGCTCGCAATCAGGCTTTAACCCATGAAGGATTAAGACTAAAATACCGCTTTTCTCTTCACACATTAAAATCATAATCCTATGTATAAAATTGTACTGCTCCGACACGGCGAAAGTGTCTGGAATAAAGAAAACCGTTTCACAGGTTGGACTGACGTAGATTTATCTGAAAAAGGACTGGTAGAAGCCAAACAAGCAGGCGAATTGCTCAAACGTGAAGGCTATGATTTCGACATCGCTTTCAGCTCAGTTTTGACCCGCGCCATTCGCACCTTATGGATTGTGCAAGAAACCATGAATTTATTATGGTTGCCTGTGCAACGCAGCTGGCGTTTAAATGAACGTCACTACGGCGCATTACAAGGTTTGAACAAAGTCGAAACCGCCCAACAACACAGCGAAGAACAAGTAAAAATTTGGCGGCGCAGCTACGACATTCCACCACCCGCGATGGAAAAAACCGATGTGCGTTATGCAGGCAATGATCGCCGTTATGCCGATTTAAGCGAATCAGAATTACCCTTAACCGAATGCTTAAAAGACACTGTGGCGCGTTTTCTGCCCTATTGGCATGAAAGCATTGTGCCCGCCATCAAAGCCGACAAGCGTGTGATTATTGCAGCGCACGGCAACAGTATTCGTGCTTTAATCAAATACTTAGACAATGTTTCCGAAACCGACATCGTGGAATTAAACATTCCTACGGCAATGCCTTTGGTGTACGAATTGGACGAAAATTTAAAACCGATTCGCCATTATTATTTGGGCGATGCTGACGCAGTGCAAAAAGCGGTTTCCGCCGTCGCCAATCAAGGCAAGCGCGAATAATTCGCTGTGCACATCCCAGCAATCGCGCTTTGCTTAAGTTCTGCCTTATTGCTGGGGTGTCCGCAGGCATACGCCGAAACTGTGCCTGCGGCAACGCCCGAACAATTACAAGCCCTCAATACTCGCATTCAAGCCCTGCAAGTGCAACGTCACACCACGCGCAGTGAATACGACCGCCTGCAACAACTGTTGCAACTCAGTGAAGAAGAAATCGGCAACACCGCCGACAAACTGTCCGCGCTGACGGAAGAATTAAACGACAAGCAACACATTCTCACTGATTTACGTAATCGTCAGCAAAATCAACATATTCAGCTCGCCAAACAGCGCAAAATTCTTGCGCAACAAATTCGCGCCGCCTACATGGTCGGCAGGCAAGATTATTTAAAACTCTGGCTGAATCAACAAGACCCTTTTGCCGTGGGTCGGGTATTAGGTTATTACGATTATTTCAACCGCGCCCGCGTGCAACAAATTGAAATCATTAATAAAAGTTTAGAACAAATTCAATTATTAGAACGAACGATTCAACAACAAACGATTGAATTAAATCGGGTCTTATCACACCAAGGCAGTAAACGCGAAGAATTGGCAGGCAATTATCAAGAGCGTCAACAAATTCTGACGCAATTGGCAAATACTTTAGAAGCGCAAGACCAAGAATTAAAAAAATTACAAGAAGATAAACAGCATTTAGAAAGTTTATTAGGCAGTTTAAGTGAAGTTTCAAAAGTTATTCCTCCGCCTGCCAGCAATGTGAACTTTGCCCAGCTAAAAGGGCAATTACCAAAACCCACCACAGGACAAGTGTTTAAGCAGTTTGGCGAGTCTTTAATCGGTTCTTTAAAATCTCAGGGAATGATGTTTAAAGCGGGTTTAGGCGATAAGGTCAATGCGGTCGCAGCGGGGCGGGTTGTGTTTGCCCAATGGTTTAGAAATTATGGGAATTTGGTGATTTTAGACCATCAGCAAGGCTATATGAGTTTATACGCACATAATCGCAGTTTATACGTGAAAGCAGGCGATTGGGTAGAAGCGGGGGCGAATCTTGCCACGGTGGGCGACAGCGGCGGGCGGGATATGGCGGCGTTGTATTTTGAAATCCGTTATCAAGGTTCACCAGTGAATCCTGCGGGTTGGTTGAAGGCGATGAATTAGTTCCAATTTTAGGTAGTGCTCAAGTTATAATGATTGTCTGAATCAGGATTTTCAGAATTAAAGAATAAAACTTAATGTTGTTAATATCAGTAGGTAATCCTGTTTAATTCGGATAATCCTGCAAATCCTGAATTCTATTCTCGTTCCTAAACAGCATTTTTGAACAAGAAATTGCTTAAAATTTAAGCCATTATACTGTTCAAATAATGATGCCATCAATCACAGCTACCTGCCGAGCAACTCATCAATAATAAATTGCGTAATTTGTTCAGGATTATTTATATCTAACAAGGGTAAGTGACTGAGCTTATTTAGAGACACATCACTTGCCACCGCAATAATATTTTCATCTTCTAAACACAATAAACGCTGTCCTAAATTCGGGCGATGCACTTCAAGCTTTGGAAATGCTTCATGTTTAAAACCTTCTACCAAAATCAAATCTAAAATACTTTGATCAAATTGTCGCAATAAGTGCTCTAAATTGGGCTCGTCAAACGCCATGGTTTCAGTCATCAATACCCAACGTTGACGCGAGGCGACCAACATTTGCGAAACCCCCCCTTCTTTACGCAAACGATAACTGTCTTTTTCAGGATGGTCGATTTCAAATTGATGATGCGCATGTTTTATCATCCCTACTCGCACACCACGTAACTTGAGCAAGGGCAATATTTTTAATAATAACGTCGTTTTACCCGTCCCACTGAAGCCGACAAAACCAAGAATAGGAGTTTCTGCGGTGCTAAGCATAATATATTAAACACGGGACTGTTGAGCGAAAGAAAGGAGTTGTTCAGGTGTATTGAGATTCAAAAACATCTCGGGGGACGCTGAAAAGTCCACAGTGATAACGTGTTGTTGCTGATAGAATTGAGAAATTTTGCGCTCACCCGCATTCAGTGCTAACGCTAATCTAGGCAATAAATGACGCGCTAGCAAGGCAAAAGTTGGCTGTAAATGTATGCCATCATGCGCTACACTGATTTCTGCCTGTGCAGAGCGTAAAGCCTTATACAAGCGCGTCACTAATTCAGGATGAATCAGCGGCGCGTCACAAGGAATAAATACGACATAATCCGTACTTGCTGCACGTAACCCGCTAGCAATGCCTGCTAAAGGTCCTGAAAAATAACCATAATCTTGATCAGCAATCACAGGGCATGCACATAAAGCGGCATATTGTGCTTGATTGCGATTCGCATTTATGAAGAGTTGCGACACCTGTGGACGCAAACCCGCCACTGCATATTCAATTAAAAATTGAGTATTAACTTGGCATAAACCCTTATCTTGTCCGCCCATACGTTGTGCCTTGCCCCCGGCTAAAATAACACCACTTATCACAGTGTTCATTGACATGGCTCAACTTAGGTTTAAAGGGCGGACAGTTTAACATTTTCTAAATGTCGATACGGGTTAAAGCAACCCGTTATTTTTCACCGTCCGACAAGCCACTCACCGTGGCACTTCTATCAATCTTAAGGTGACAAACGTTCCAAATGCCAGCCAGCTCCTTGCGCCCGATACACTAAACGATCATGTAAACGGTTGGCACGCCCTTGCCAAAATTCTACCGACTCAGGTTTCAAACGATAGCCACCCCAATGCGGTGGACGGGGCACGAGTTGTCCTGCATATTTCTCAGTGACGGCCTGTAATTTTGCTTCAAATTCGGCACGGCTGCTTAACATCTGACTTTGTGCTGAAGCCCATGCTCCAAGCTGACTTTCACGCGGACGGATGGCGAAATATTCATCTGATTCAACCGCGCTGACTTTTTCAGTTTTGCCTTCAATGCGCACTTGTCTTGCTAATTTATCCCAAAAAAACAATAAGCTAGCGTAGGAATTGTGCGCTAATTCTTGCCCTTTACGACTTTCATAGTTGGTGTAAAACACAAAGCCGTTTTCATCGAATTCTTTCAATAATAAAATCCGAGCGGCAGGCTTACCCTCAGCGGACACGGTGGCGACGGTCATCGCGGTGTGATCGATTAAACCCGCAGTTTTTGCGTCTTCAAACCAGCATGCAAATTGGCTGATGGGGTCAGCAGTCACGTCTTTTTCATACAGTTCTGTGGCGTAAGACATATTTTTTCCTATTAAAACGAGCTATTTAAAATCATGTTGCCGCCATGCTTCGTAAATGATCACGGCGGCTGAGTTCGATAAATTCAGGCTACGGTTACCTGCTTGCATCGGGATTTTAATAATTTGATCAGCGGGTAAATTATCTAAAATTGCTTGCGGTAAACCTCGGGTTTCAGGGCCAAATAAAAACGCATCACCTGCTTCGTAATGTGGTTCTACATGACGTAATCTGCCACGGGTTGAACAGGCAAAAATCCGCTTAGGGGCAATCTTTTCAATGAAATCCTCTAAATTAGGATATTCTTTGACATTCACCCATTCATGGTAATCCAAACCTGCGCGACGCAAACGGCGGTCGTCTAGCACAAAGCCTAGCGGGTGAATTAAGTGTAACGCAACATGAGTATTGGCACACAGGCGAATAATATTGCCAGTATTGGGGGGGATTTCGGGTTGATAAAGCACACAATGAAACATGCCGATACATCTATCCTAAAAAAGTTGAAAAAATCAGAGAGAAGTCCACTGGGAAAATGTGGCGGCTTGTCCACAATATTGCCCTTGTGGATTGTACACATTCCAAACAATGGCTTGTTTAATTTGAAAACGTTTGCCCGTGGTAGAAATGCGAATGCCTGTGTAGTCGTCAATATAGCCGTTTTCGGTGACGCGCTGCAATAAAACTGCCCGTTCACTGCGTTCCATCGGTTCTGCGGTGAGGCGTGAGGGCATAAGAGTTAAATGTTCCCAATCCGTTTCCCACAGCTTCAGTGCAGTTTGATTGCCGTAATTGAGTAAGGGATCGGCTTGTGTGCCATGTGAAACCACGACTTTATCCGCATGAAACAGTTGTACGGCCTGTTCGACAGGATCAGCACTGAGCTTGTCTAATAATGAGTATCCTAAAACCTGTTGAAAAGAATTTAATAAGTGTTGCGTATGCACAATCACTTCGGGCGTTTGCCAAATATTCATGATGTAGTGAGGAAGTTAATTAGAAGAGAGGAGGGGAAAGCATATTAAAAGCCCACTGAGGTTTCAATGGGCTGATAATCTGAATATTAGCTATATTTCCTAAAGCGAGCTAAGCATCCGTTTTTTCTTGCAAGGATGCTTTAAGAAGTTTAGGGGCTTAATTCTAATGTCGCTGTTGCCGTTCACCCTGATATAAAGTCAACACATAATTCAAATTCAACTGGCTTTGTGGCGCAACGCTTAAACGATATTTGACCGTATCAATATCCACTTTCTCATACGTGCCTTTGAATTCTGGTGCAGTTTGTAAAGACCACGCGCCCCCCTGAAAATGCCGCACAATTTCCACATCCACAGGAATATCGCGACTGTTTTCAATGTTCAATTGCCACGTTTCCAATTTATCAAACCCCGCAATATTGCCACGCCGATCAAATACATAATTGTTGGTTTTGTATTCCAATAACGCAGATTCAATTTTGACATCGGCACTTGTACCAAAATCCAGCTCGACTTCCTGATCGATGGGAATATATTTGTTATACATTGAGCCGACATAACTTAAATTTTGCTGTGGCGACAATTGGCGGTAAATCATCACCTGACCATCAGGCAAGGGCGTGTCACCCAAATGATGGGTTTTGTCATTTTTAAACGACAATAAACGGTGTGGCATGTCATGACCATAACGATTCATATCATGACGATACAAAGCTTTTACGGGAATATCCGCCACTTCCAAAGACAGCAAACGTTTTCCCCAACCATTGGGAATGCTTTCCGTGCCTTCGATACTATACAAGAAATATTCAGAAAGCCCTTCTTTCACGATTTGTTTAGGGACAACGGCTTTCATCATGGGAGCCGCCGCTGCATAATTTTCACGTTTGGCTTTTTTGGCAGTGGAACGCTCTTCCATTACCGCAGGCGCGGCGACATCTTCCAGCATGCCCAGAATGTGCATATCTTTCACAGGCGAGCCGTAGGTCGGTGAACGTTTTGCCAAATCCGCAAT
>JBDLSS010000087.1:0-4951 GCA_039799345.1 Pseudomonadota bacterium | reverse complement strand
ACGATAAGGCGAGTTTGCAAGCCTTTGGTTTGGATGTCATCACAGCATTGTGTGAACGCTTGTTAGCAGGCGGAGTGCCAGGCTTGCACTTTTACAGTTTGAATCAAGCAGAACTGACTTTGGAAATTGCGAAGCGGTTAAATTTGATTGAGGCGTAAATTTTAACTTCCCCTTTTAACTAAAGCATACAATAAGTATGTATCTCGTTCCCATGCTTAAGTTAAGCGTAATCCAAAAAATATCGAGTATTAGACCTGCTAGGTTTTAAAAAACTAGCAGGTCTTGAGTCTAGCGTGATTGAGGACTGGCAGTGCTACGAGCAGCTGCGTAGGTTGGGCTGCCAACGGCAACCCAACCTTAGCCCCAATTTCCGAAATATTATATTCTTTCGTTATTTCACGTTTTCGTTGGGTTGCTGTTAGCAACCCAACCTACAAACTTTTAACGCTTAACTTAATGGTTGTAAAACAGCGTTTGGGAACGAGTAAATATCAAACCGAACTCAAACTTAATATAATTATTTTAAATAACAAATAATTATATGTTTTACGTGTAAGCTTGATTTGACGAATAGACCATGAAGGCTTTAACTTATTATAGTTAGAATAGCAGCATGTGCCCGTCAATACTGTTTATCCCTGCACTTTTGCTGTATGCTAAATCGTTTTGAAACCACCCTCCAAAGCCCGTTCAGTCACGCCGAATATAAAAATATCATGATTTTTGATAAATTCATCAAACCAAAGTGGCAACATCGCAATCCTGAAACCCGCTTGCAAGCTGTCGAACAATTGCAAGACCTCAGCGTATTAAGCCAAATTGCCCAAAATGACGAAGTAGCCAGCATTCGCCGTCTTGCCATCGCTAAACTGGACGACTTAACCTTACTCGAAAGTATTGCCCAGCGCGACCCCGACAATGAAGCGCGTGAGTTGGCTCATGAACGCTTTAAAGCCGTATTATGCGGGCTGAAAAATGGCTCTGCCCCGCTGATGCAACGCATTCACTGGCTCAATCAAAGCCACGATCCTCAATTAATCGAACATGTCCTGCATCACGGACAAGAATTTGAAATGCGCTTGGCAGCCCTTGGGCGAATTCACGATGAAAACCTGTTGGGCGACATCGCGATGAACGACCCCACTGGGAAAGTGCGTCAAGCTGCCGTCGAAAAAATTGCCGACATCGATATTTTAGAAAATGTGCTTAAAACCGTGCGCAATCGCGACAAGGGTTTAACGCGGATTTTGCGCGACAAACTCGACTTGTTAATTGCACAACGTGACCGCCCTTTAAAAGTGCGGGCAGATGCGGAAGAAATTTGTGCACGTTTTGAAAAACTTGGGCAAGTGCCTGAAAAATTGGAAGCTGAAAAACGCGAAGTCGAAACTTTAACTGCAAATTGGCAAGCCATTGCAGAAGAAGCAGCAGCGGAGTTTCACAGCCGTTTTCATGCCGCCCAACAAGCTTTTCAAAGCGCGTTTACCGCCTATCAACAAGCCCGTGCCGCACAAGTAGCGCGTGAACAACAGCTTGCACCCCTGCGTGCGGCAAAACAAGCCGTTTGTAATCAATTAGATGACTTATTGCAAGCGATTCAAACCCAGCCCGAAGTCGAAGCGGAATTAGACAGCCGTTTGCAAGCCTTGCGTGAAGCTTGGGCGGCAACGGCGGTGATTGATGATGCGGCTGAAGAACAAAGTTGGCAAAAACGCTTTGAACTCAATGCACAAGCCTTAGTCAATCGTCAGCAAGCCTTACTCGCAACTCAACGCGCCAATGAAGAATTGGGCAAACTTTGCCAACAAGCGGAACGTTTGTTAAAAGGCAAAGACTTGGTGAAAACCCAGCGCGTGCAAGAATTGCAAGAACGTTGGGAAACGCGCTTAGCGGCAAATCGTGCAAAACTGCCTGAAAATAGCGAATTACCCAGCAAATTTAGCCAGTTAATTAAAGCCTTAGAACAACGTTTACAACGCCAAATTGCAGAACGTGAACAAGCCTTAATTCGCTTTAAACGGGTGTTAGACGAATTAGAAGCGGCTTTGGAAAAAGGTGAATTCCACACCGCAACCCAATTAGAGCAAGAAGCGCAAAGTTTATTCCCTTTACTCGCGGAAATTCCTGCGGCACGTCATAAAACCTTGGATTCACGTTTACAAGTTTGTGTGGCGAAAGTGCGGGATTTACGCAGTTGGCAACGTTGGGGCGAAAATCACGAGCGTGAAAGTTTGTGCGATGAAGTCGAGGCATTGATTGAACGTCCCGACGATAATCCCGAAGAAACTGCGCGGCTAATTCATGAAGCCCAAATTGCGTGGAAAAAGCTGAATCCTGTGTGTCCGCAAGAATTGTGGGAGCGTTTTAATACTGCCTGCAATCGCGCTTATTTGCCCTGCAAAGTTTATTTTGAAGAGCAAGCGCGCGCCCGTGAAGAAAATCTTCAGAAAAAAGTGGTTTTGTGCGAACAGTTAGAAAGCTATGTTGCTCAAATCGATTGGCAGCAACCGAATTGGAAAAACATTCAACAGCACTTGCGTGATTTCGACCAGAAATGGCACGCAATTGGGCATACTAATCGGAAATCGCGTAAACAAATCACCGACCGTTTTGAAGCCGCGCTGAAAACTTTGCAAACGCATCTCGACCAAGAACAGCACGCTAATCAAGCTTTGCGCCGCAGTTTGATGGAACAAGCGCAAGCGGCGGTTGCATCGGAAGATGTGAATGCCGCGATTGAAAACGTGAAACATTTGCAAACTTTGTGGCAAGTCACTGTGCCCAGTTCGCGCCGTGATGAACGCAAGTTGTGGCAGAATTTTCGTGGGGCTTGTGATCAGGTCTTTGAAAAGCGTAAAGAACAGCAAGCCGCGCGTAAACAAGAGCAGCAAGCCCATTTAAATGTGCGCAATGCTTTGTGTGCGGACATTGAGGCGTTGATGCAATTGCAGGGCGAAGACTTGCAAAATTTACCTGTGCAATTGAAGAAGTTGCAAGCGGATTGGCGCGAATTGGAACAAGAAGTTTCTAAAAAGGCGTTGGAATCGGTGGAAAAACATTTCCATCAAGTTTGCCAAAAAGCCGAGCGTCATTATCAAGCCTATTTGTTAAATCAGCAGCGCGAACAATTTGCCCAATTTAAAGCCAAGGCGCAGGCGTGTTTTGAGCTGGAAAGCTTGGCGGCGGGCGATAATTTCAATTCTCTACAAACGCATTGGGAGGCTTTACCTGCTTTATCCGATGTTGAAGCGGAGCAGGCTTTGCAACAACGTTTTCACAACACGCTGTCAGCTTTGCAGGCGGGTGAAAATCCTCCGTACAGTGAGGCGACTTTGAAAGAGCGTGAATTATTGTGTATTCGTATGGAAGTGCTGGCGGGTGTGGCTTCTCCTGCGGAAGCGGCGGCGGCACGCATGGAATATCAAGTGGCGCGTTTGAACGATGCGATTAAGAAAGGCGAGGCGATTTTAGATAAACACGTCGAAGCGCAACAGGTGGAACGTGCTTGGTATTTTGCGGGTGCAGTTGTGCCTGAACAAGCGCAGGCTTTGGAAGCCCGTTTCCAACAAGCTTTGGTGGCATTTTATCAATAATTGATTCGCGGTTAATGTTAAAAAACGCCTCACTTTGAGAAAAGGAGGCGTTTTTTATTTGGATTATCTTGTTTCAACACTCTGTTTAGGAATAAGATTGAGATAATTCACGCCACTGGCACGTCAGAAAAAACTTGTCTATTCCCGAAATATTTAACTCATTAATGCCGCAACTTCTCCAAAGATTCGCTCCAATGCACGAGGAAAAATTTCTTTTCTGAAGTTAGTAAATAGTCTTCTTGTCCTAAAATCGGGCGCAGCGTGGTAGACATTTGTAACAAAGTGACGACAAATACGATCAACCAAAATTTTATAAACGAACTGTCTTGGCTGTCCATCGCTTCCAGCCCTTGCGCCAAATAGCGCACACCAAAATACAAACTTCCAAACCCTAGCAATAAATGAATCGCGCCCATAAATTCCAAAGTTTGAATCGAGAATGTAAACACGAAAGCAATCGGGGCAAAACCTAGTAATAAAATTGCAGTCAATGCCAACGCACTGCTAAGCAGCGTGGCGATTTGGGCGGGACGTAAATCCGCGCCACTCAACGCCGCCAAAATGTATAAACTGGGATAACACAGCAAAGCGGAAATTGTTGTGCCCACCATAATTTTAATCGGCACCGCCACCCATTGCACCCCGCCTGTGAAACTGCCCATAATCACGCCATAAATTGTCAAGCCGATAAATGCCAGCAAAATCAATTTAATATTGTAATGAAGCAGAGGCTGTTCGCTGTGGATATGTTCAAAAAACTGTTGTGGCGTTTTGAGCAACACATCCACCAAGTGCATCATGCGGATGTTAGCGGGAAGTTGCACTGTGGGCAGGGTGAAATCATGCCCTGATAGAGGTGGGAATGTGCTCGAATCATCATTATTCATGATTTTTATTTCCTATACGGTTGACCACTATATAAAAGATAGCTTCGTAAAAACTGCCATCAAAGGGATTGGCGCGTAAGAATTTGACTTCTAAACGCGGTGTTCCGAAAAATGGACGTAAGTTCCAAGAAATCTGTGCCCCTAAAAATAAATTCACGGCAAGCCATGCGGTAAGAATTTGTTTTGCTTGAATTTGGCTCTGACAAACATGGACTAATAAGCGGTATAACTGGCTGTTTGCAATTACGCCTGCAAAGATAATCAGTGCAACATTGAGCAAGATATAAAAATCATAACCTAAAACTTGCCCTCGGCTGCCCAAACCGGGCAAATGCAGCACAATAAATCCTGCAACGGGTGCGAAAGCTCCGAGAATCACCGCCAACAGTGCGAAACTCATTAACACCGCTAATAAACTTTGTCGAAAGCTAATCGGTGCACCCAACAGTTGCGCTAACATGCTATTAATTA
>JBDLSS010000086.1:0-3603 GCA_039799345.1 Pseudomonadota bacterium | reverse complement strand
GGCTCTTAAGAAAAAGTGTACAGCCTACTGAGTTTTTTCTAACAGCCTCAAAAAGAAAAAGTAAAAAGTAGCTTAACCTAATGTTCTATAAATGAAATAACGATAATGATTAAGCCCTCCCTGAAGAGGGTTAAACCTTAAAACCAGCCCCTAAATCCCCTAACGGGGACTTAAAATATTAAATAACTTGTTTGTGTTTAGCTCCCTTTAGGGGGTTGGGGGCTTCTTTAAAGATTTTTAAACGCGCTACTTTCTGTTAAAACCTAATTGATGACTCGCCCTAGGGGAAGATAGTCTCAAAGTATTTTTTAACCCTTTAAAAAAGCGACTAAAGGGGACTTAAAAGATAACATTTTAGTAGTGCTAAAAAACTCAGGCTTGTCTGAATCAGGATTGATAGGATTACCTGAATTAGCAAAGTAAAATCGCACTTTATTATGTTATCCTGTCTAGGGCGTGTCATCAAATAAGTTTTGACTGCGCCCCACCGCCCTAAAGAGGGTTAAACCTTAAAACCAGCCCCTAAAGGGGACTTAAAATATTAAACATTACATAACTTGTTTGTGTTTAGCATCCTTTAGGGGGTTGGGGGCTTCTTTAAAAGTTTTTAAACGCGCTACTTTCTGTTAAAACCTAATTGATGACTCGCCCTAGCAAGATTGAGACCGAAGCACATTATTCTCGGGTAGGTCTTTACGAATCACGAAAAACTCAGCTTTTGAAAAGTATCTGAATAATAGTGGTATTGTAGAGCAAAATTTGGCAGTGCTAAAAAACAAGCATTGTCTGAATCAGGATTTATAGAATTAGGGTTTAATCCTGTTAGAATTTACGCAGTTGAATCAGTAACTATTTAATTTTATTAGAAATATGATTATGCAGTACATAATACTAACTCATTGTAAATGAAAGACTTGGTGTTTCAACTGTGTCACTTCTACCTATTTAATTCGGGTAGTCCTGTGAATCTTGATTCAGACAATAAACGGCTAACATCCTTAGCGGTTTATCACTACTCAAAATTTTTTAGGTGTAACAATAATACTCAGTGGTAAATTAGTATGAGCTTACTCATGGATGCTTTGAAAAAAGCAGAAGCAGCCAATAAAGAACGCACACCCTCAGAACTTTCCATGACAGATTCCGAGAGTAAAGCGCACAACTTTTTTACCCAAGTCACCACGACTACTCAGGTTGAAACTGCCCCACTGCCCGACGAAATTGATGAAGAAACACTAAATTTATTGGATTGGGAAACCGACACCGAGAACCCTATCATACTAGAAGATAAAGGGAATTTTGACTGGCTAAACGCAGAAATTTCATTGTCCAATGAGGACATCATTGCCTCTCCTGAGATTGCAGAAATAATTCCCGAAGTTCCCCAGTTTTTCATTGACGAACCCGAAATAAACGATGATTTTATACGGGACAATTTTGCACTCGAAAATCCTGCACCCACGCCTGAGTTCAGTGAAGAATTAATGGCTGCCCCCTCGCAAAAAACCGCCTATACCTTCACCCCCACTGCGGTTAAACCAAATAATAGTATCGAATTTACTGCCCCTATCAATAAGATAGCTGAACCTGAGAAGACTGCGCCCCTCACCCAAACGACTCCTGAAAACATTAATACCGCTAATCAAGCAGCTGCACAACGTATTTTTAATGCACGTCAAACAAATTCAAGCATTTACCGTACTGTTTTGTACGCACTTTTTGTATTAGTATTGCTTGGAATGATGGGGATTTATGCGTATAGCTTTTTATTTGTCAGTTCTCCAAGCACAGGTTTAACACGCTATCCCGTTAATAATCCTGTCAATATTTCGCAAAATATCGTCCCACAAACATCGAATGGAACACAGCCTAATCATCCACATCCGATTAACAATAGTCTTCCCCCCGCTGAACCAGCAGCCAGTACCGCCCCTGTAAACAGTGCTTCCAACTTACCGCCCATCATTCCGATGTTACCATCGACAAATTCCACTGAAAAAATTGAAAAAAATGGGGTTTCCTTGCCAAACGGGGCAAATGAGCCTACCAAAACCCTAAAAAGTACCCAGAAAAATGCAGCACTCGCTCCTGAAAAAGTCGCGATTCCTCTGCAAGGTACAGAGCAATTAACAGGCATGTTAAGCTTGAAAAAAGACAGCCTCACCCACGCTAATCAAGACTTAAGCACAGCTTATCAGGCATTACAACAAGGTGATTTGAATCGTTCAGAGCGTGCCTATAAAAAAGTTTTACAATATGATGGGCGTAATCGGGATGTTTTGCTAGGTTTGGCGGCAATTGCTTTGCAGCAGGGACGTGTCGCGCAGGCACAACATTATTATCAGCAAATTTTACAATCTTATCCACAAGACAGCTTAGCCCAAGCGGGTTTAATCAGTAGTTTAGGGGAACGCTCACCCGATGTCAGTGTCAGCCAATTGAAAACCATGCTCGCACAGCTCAGTCAAAAAGCTGAAAATTTACCGCAACTCGCCTATTTACAATTTACGCTGGGCAATGTTTATGCGCGTCAGCAAGCATGGACGGAAGCGCAACAGGCGTATTTTGAGGCCTATCGGACAGAACCACGGGCAGATTATGCCTATAATTTGGCAATTAGTTTGGATCAATTACATCAATATGTTGCTGCCACCCATTATTATCAACAGGCTTTGCAGTTAGGGCAGAGTCGGGAACGCAGTGGATTTGATCGTCAAGCAGCGACACAGCGTTTACAAGAGTTGAATGCTCCGCGTGAGGTACAACCTGTGTTGTCTGCGGAATGATTCTGCTGTGCTCCTATTCGTTCCGCTTTCCCCTGTTACTGCCATAAAGTTAAGCGTCACAAAAAAAATCATGCGATTCAAATCGAGAATAATATCTACTAGGTTTTTATAAGCAATAGGAGCTACGCAGTTGAAACACGAATTTTTTTATTTACAATGAGTTATTATTGTACGGTGCATATTCATATTTCTAGCAAAACCAAAAACTTATGGATTAAACTGCGTAACTCCCAAACCCAGTAGGTCTTGAGCCCTTAAATTGTCTCATAATAACATGGGTTATAGGCATTAACTTAATGCTCGTAATGCGAGAGTGCCAACACAAGAAAAAACAATCAATTAGCCTAATTGATAATACAAATTAAGCTTTACGCCGCGCATCCAACCATTTACCAATCGTGCTGGGAATTTCCCGCTGCGCCTTACCACTCACATAAATACCAATATGCCCACCATGAAAGGACAGCTCGGTATAATCAGTGCTGCTCGGAATTAATTGTTTCAAGGCTTTGGAAGAATCAGGCGGTACAATATGATCTTGGGTCGCGTAAATATTCAACACGGGCATAGTGATATTTTTCAAATCAATTTTCTTATCACCAATCGTGAGTTTTTGGGTAAATAGCGCGTTCTTTTGGAAAAAATCTTTCGCAAATTGCCGAAATGCCTCACCTGCTTGATCAGGACTGTCAAATATCCATTTTTCCATGCGCAAGAAGTTTTTAGTCGCTTCTTTATTGTCTAAGCTATCAACCATTTCTAAATATTTTTGCCCCGTCAGCCGCAACGGTTTGAGTGACAAAAATAACCAATTCAA
>JBDLSS010000085.1:0-3050 GCA_039799345.1 Pseudomonadota bacterium | reverse complement strand
CCTATGCCTAATAAAATTAGGGGTAAAAGCAATAAAAATAATACACCCAAGAAAATTGCTATCATAGGTGAAAGTTCTAAATGGGTATCAAAATTTGATTTTGCTGGAATTATAATAAAATGGTCATCATGTGCTAACCAATTTACAATTTTCAGTCCTAAATCCAAATTTCCTGCGTTTGCCACAAAACTGTTCGCTAGGAAATCGCCATCACCAATAATCACCACACGCTGCTGATGCGCTGCTTGATTATTTTTGTTATTAGGAGTCTCTTTAGCAAGTTCTGTGCCTTGCACCCGCGTGAACGCTAAACCAATCTCCAAAGGTCCTGCTATATCTTTTTCAGGATCGAATTTGAGTGCGCCGCGCAATTCGTCGGTTTCAGACCAGGCTTTGCTATTGGTGGTGAATAAGGGCATCTTTTCCCACGGCGTGGGCGGCTGTACTTTTAGCGCAGCGGCTTGAGGAAACAG
Source organism: Pseudomonadota bacterium (assembly GCA_039799345.1). Taxonomy (GTDB): domain Bacteria; phylum Pseudomonadota; class Gammaproteobacteria; order Beggiatoales; family Beggiatoaceae; genus JAQTYU01. Next base: position 2,577 of record JBDLSS010000085.1, on the reverse strand, counting down.
GCTTAAATAGCGGAAATTTTCAGTAATCGGATGTTCGCCATATTCGGTAATTGCCACCACCGCCGCTTGATTCACACCGTATAATTGCGCACTGGGGTCAACCACGGTGCCGGGTTGAATTTTCAGACCGAATTTATCGGCTAACGCGCTCATGCCTTTTAAGCCGTCGGGGTCGAGCAGCCATAATAAATTACCGCCTTTTTCGACGTAATCATTGAGCAATTGCACCTCACCTGCCAATAAATCCACACGCGGGCTGGCAATGACGAGCACGCTAGTATTATCGGGTATTTGTGCCAATTTTGCGAAATTCAGGGCTTGAATTTTAAAACCGCGACTTTTTAATTGTTTTGTCCAATCACTGACATCGTAATTGTGCACATCGACGGGACTACGTTCGCCATGTCCTTCTAAAAATACGATGTAACGATCATCGGCGCGGGCGAGTCCTTGCAATGTATTGGTCAATTCTTGTTCAGAAATTTGTTGTAAATGTTCACTGCGTCCCTGATATTCAATAAATAATTCGCCTTGCATTTGAATACCGCGTTCCCGCACTTCGTTAGGCGAGATGTCGGGGTCTACAAAATTCACGCTGAAATTCTTTTTATAATATTGATAACGCAGTAAAAATTCACGTAACACATTGCGCATGCTTTCGTTGCCACTGCTCACATAAGCGGTGATATTGATGGGGTCACGCAATTGGGTGAGCACTTGCAAACTCATTTCTGAAAGGCTGTGACGGCTGTTGTGGGTGACATCTGCCTGCCAAGTGTAGCGGGTGCTGAGCCATGCCAAAATGCCCGTGAGTAATAATAACAGGATGATTAAAATCGTATTTTGAACACGGCGCTGAAGGCGCAGACGCGGGGTAAATTGCATAGTGGGTAAATCACTCCGTGTGTTTGAAAAACCAAGCCCCTAAATGAGGTTAAATATTAAATTTAAGTAGGGTGTATAAGCGTAGCGTCATACACCTTAATCCAATAATTGAGAACTATGCCTATTGGTGCATGGCGGCTTATGCCTTATGCACCCTACGAAATTGGAGGCTGGGGGCGCAGTAAAACTAGCGATAATAAATATTTTACAATATTATTCAAAGAGATGTAAATTTTACCAGCTAAAGTGTTGCAACATTAAGGCACAATCTCGCAAAATACAAAATAAAAAACTCTATACCCCCGCAATCTGGCGGCAAACCGCGAATTCACTGGCAGGGTTTGCTCAGCTTATTCATAACATTTTTCTACCCTTTGGCGTTTATAATCATCATGCCCGCACAACTCTTTGAACTGGAAGTATTACCTACCATCCCCGCAGAACTTCAACGTTTGGAAGAACTTGCCCAAAATTTATGGTATAGCTGGGATGCGCCCACACGTGGATTATTTAAGCGTTTAGATAGCAGATTATGGATACAAGTAGGACATAATCCTAAATTGTTTTTACGCAATATTGAACAGCAACGCTTGCTCAATGCACTCGACGACCCGTTTTTCATGGATGCTTATCGTCAAGTCTTGGCAGCTTATGATCACTATCAAAATTCCCATGAACGCCACGGTGTGGCAAAGCAATTAGCCGATGACGATTTAATTGCCTATTTTTGTGCGGAATATGGTTTTCATGAAAGTTTGCCAGTGTATTCAGGCGGTTTGGGTATTTTAGCTGGCGATCATTGCAAAACCGCCAGCGATTTACGACTGCCTTTCATCGGTGTGGGACTATATTATCATATGGGCTATTTTTCCCAGTTGATTGACAGTGAAGGCACGCAAATTGTCACCCACATCACCATGAATCCGCTGCACTCGCCCATCAGCCCCGTACTTGATGAAAATGGCGAACTTTTAGTGGTTTCAGTTAATCTTGCAAACAAAGCCGTATTTGTAAAAGCATGGCAGGTGAAAATCGGACATATTCGCCTGTATTTACTCGACACCGCGCTTGAACAAAATTCTCCCGAAGATCGTGAAATCACCAATCAGTTGTACGGCGGTGATCAGCACATGCGTATTAAACAAGAAATTATTTTAGGGATTGCAGGGGTCAAAATGTTGCGACGTTTGGGGCTGAATCCCACGGTGTGGCACATGAATGAAGGTCATGCCGCATTCTTAGTTTTGGAGCGTTTGCGCGAAAAAATTGCTGCGGGCTATGCCTTTTCCGACGCGTTGGAAACCATTGCTGCCAGCACGGTTTTCACCACGCACACCCCCGTTCCCGCAGGACATGATCATTTCTCGCCCGATGTATTTTTGCATTATTTAGGAAGTTTTGCCCACGAACTGCATATTTCTGCGGATGAATTGCTCAGTTTGGGACGCTTACCGCACGACCACCAAGATTTCAATATGACCACCTTAGCCATTCACGGTTCACGGAAAATGAACGGCGTGAGTCGTATTCATGGCGGGGTGTCTTCAGAAATCTGTGCGAAATACTGGGCGCAAATTTCCCCCAAAGATAATCCGATGAGTTACGTCACCAATGGCGTGCATGTGCCCACATTCTTGGCGAAAGAATGGTCGGATTTGTTTGATAAATTGCTGGGCAATGAATGGCGTTATC
>JBDLSS010000084.1:0-3246 GCA_039799345.1 Pseudomonadota bacterium | reverse complement strand
CGTGATCGTGCGCTGACGGCATTAACGCCCTTGGTCAATTATGCACTGGGCGAAAACGCGCCCGCTGTTCTCGACGCATTGCTTGAAGAATTCAATATGCGCGCCACCAAAGCTGGGCTGAAGCTCTAAGGAAATTCCATGTCAAACGTATTTATTGCTTTTCAGACCAATGAAGAAACCCGCAGCATTATTGAAGCGATTGCTGACGATAACCCCAATGCAATCATCAACGAACAGCCCGCAATGGTGAAAATTGACGCGCCCGACAGCCTGACGATTAAACGCGCCAGCATTGAAGAAAAAATGGGACGCGGCTTTGATTTACAAGAACTTCATGTTCATTTGATTACCTTGTCGGGGCATATCGATGAAACCGACGACGAATTTAACCTGAGCTGGAAAAACTAAGCTGCTTTACCTGAGGAGACAAGACATGGACATGAAAGTAGCCGCTAAAAAATTAGGTCTGAAAGAACGTTATGCCGCAATGACGCGCGGTTTAGATTGGGAAACCACGTATCAGCCGATGGACAGCGTGTATCCCTACGACAAATTTGAAGGCATCAAGATTCACGACTGGGATAAATGGGAAGACCCTTTCCGTTTAACCATGGATGCTTATTGGAAATATCAAGCCGAAAAAGAACGCAAGTTATATGCAATCTTGGACGCATTTAACCAAAACAATGGGCATCTCGGCGTGACCGATGCGCGTTATATCAATGCCTTGAAATTATTCCTGACCGCAGTCACGCCTTTGGAATACATGGCACATCGCGGCTTTGCGCATGTCGGGCGACAACTCCGAGGTGCAGGCGCACGGGTTGCCTGTCAAATGCAGGCTTTAGATGAACTGCGTCACGCACAAACCCAAATTCATTCGCTGTCCAATTACAACAAGCATTACAACGGTTTCCATGACTGGCGGCACATGCATGACCGCATTTGGTATCTCTCCGTTCCCAAATCGTTCTTTGATGACGCAATCACCGCCGGCCCTTTTGAATACATGGTCGCGATTGGTTTCTCATTTGAATATGTGCTGACCAATTTGTTGTTCGTGCCCTTTATTTCTGGCGCGGCATACAACGGCGATATGGGCGCGATGGCATTCGGATTTTCTGCCCAATCTGACGAAGCCCGCCACATGACTTTGGGTCTGGAAATGATCAAGTTCATGTTGGAACAAGACCCCGCTAATTTACCCATCGTGCAAGGTTGGATTGATAAATGGACCTGGCGCGGGGTACGGATGCTCACCATTGTCGGCATGATGATGGATTACATGTTGCCCAAACGGGTGATGAGCTGGAAAGAAGCCTGGGAAATCTATTTTGAAGAAAGCGGCGGTGCGTTGTTTAAAGATTTAGCACGTTACGGAATCACCATCCCGAAATGCGTTACCCAAGCCACGATTGAGAAAGAACACATCACCCACCAAGCTTGGACAACTTTCTATCAATACGGCGCGGCAGCCGCTTTTAACACGTGGATTCCTGAAAAAGAAGAACTCGACTGGCTGTCTGAAAAATATCCCAACACTTTCGACAAATATTATCGCCCGCGCCTCGAATATTTAGGCGAACAAGCCAAGCAAGGCAAGCGTTTTTATAGCACAACCTTACCGATGCTGTGCCAATGTTGCCAAATTCCGATGTTTTTCACCGAACCCGATGATCCCACTAAAATTTGCTATCGCGAATCGGATCACAACGGCGAGAAATATCATTTCTGCTCGGATCACTGCAAAGAAATCTTTGATCACGAGCCTGAAAAATACGTGCAAGCGTGGATGCCTGTGCATCAAATTTACCAAGGCAATTGCTTCAAGCCCGACGTTGATCCCACGGTGGAAGGCTTTGATCCGCTGGCGGCGGTGCTGGATTGGTACAAGCTCCAATTTGGGCGCGACAATCTCGATTTTGAAGGATCGGAAGATCAGAAGAATTTTGAGATGTGGCGACAAACTGCGAAGAGCAATGTGTAGCCCCTAAGTCAGCTGCCCCCTTTGTCAAAGGGGGTGAAAAGATAAAACAGAATTCAGCCTTCAGCTCCTTTTCATGAGCTGAAAAACCAAAGGAAAAATAAACATGGCAGTCGTCGCAGTTCAAGCTTATACGGGTGAAGTTCGAGATCGGGTAGAAAACTTTCACGGCAACCAATTGTTATATATCGGTTGGGAAGATCACCTGATGATAGCGTCCCCTTTAGCGTTTCTGTTTCCTCCCGCGATGCGTTTCGGGGATGTGATCGAAACAGCATTGCCCAACGCCTTTGGGGTACATCCTGATTGGGCAAAAGTCGATTGGAGTCAGGTTGAATGGTTTAAATCAGGTCAAGCATGGACTCCGAATTTTAACCAAACTTTGGCTGAAAATGGTCTCAAACATAAAGACGTGCTCCGCTTCCGCACGCCCGGTTTAACAGGCATCAAAGGCACTTGTAGCTAGGATTCGCCATGAGTTACCAATTAACCATTGAACCGCTCAACCAAACCATTGAAGTTGAAGACGGTCAAACGATTCTCGATGCCAGCCTGCGCGCAGGGATTTATCTGCCCCACGCCTGCTGTCATGGCTTGTGTGCGACTTGCAAAGTTAAAGTGGTGGATGGCGAAGTTGATCACGGCGAAGCTTCGAATTTTGCCTTGATGGATTATGAACGCGAAGAAGGTTCATGCCTTGCCTGCTGCGCCACACTGCAATCGGACGTGATCATTGAAGCAGAAATTGAAGTGGAAGCCGATGCACAAAATCTGCCTGTGCAAGATTTTAACGCCACGGTGACACGGATCGAAAATCTCACGCCCACGATCAAAGGCATCTGGCTGCGTTTGGATCAGGAAATTCAATTTCAAGCGGGGCAATACATCAATTTTCATTTACCCAATGAAACCACCAGCCGTGCGTTTTCCTTGGCAAGTGCGCCTATTTCTAAAAGCGAAATTGAGCTGAATGTACGCCTCGTGCCCGGTGGACAAGTTACCACTTGGATTCATAAAACTTTGCAAGTCGGTGATCCGATCAAAATCTCTGGGCCTTACGGACGCTTTTTTGTACGCAAATCCGCCAAAGTGCCACTGCTATTTTTGGCGGGCGGATCAGGACTTTCCAGCCCGCGATCCATGATTTTAGATTTGTTAAATGAAGGCTGCACTTTACCGATCACTTTGGTTTATGGCGCACGCAGCTTGGATGAATTGTATTACCACGAGGATTTCACGGCGTTAGCCGCGCAGCATTCCAA
>JBDLSS010000083.1:0-2656 GCA_039799345.1 Pseudomonadota bacterium | reverse complement strand
AAATCACCTTTCCGCGTATGCTCAAGATGAGTTAGGGCTAAATCCACTTCATAATCTCGCGCCTTCCGAGATGACTATCGACTGCTATCCGATTGAGGACATCGTACATAACACTCGCCATTGCGGCGGTTTTCCTGTGTGTTTTGTCTATAACTATAGTTCCTTTTTGTCCTTAACTTAATGGCTGTGAAACAGAGTTTGGGAACGAGGGGAACAATTGTTTTTAAGCTCTAAAGTCCCCTTGAAGGGATTTAGGGGCGATTTTCAAATCAATCCAACGCCTCACGCAACAACACCGCCAAATGCTTGGGTTGACGCTGTGCAGTTTCCCGAATTTGATGGCGACATGAAAAACCATTACTAATCACCTGTGCGTCAGGCGCGGCTTGCAAAGCAGGCAATAAGGTCTGATTAGCCCTGTCTAAACTCAATTTCGCATGTTCTGCTTCAATCCCGAAACTGCCCGCCATCCCACAACAAGACGGCTCAATAATTTCAAATTCAAACTGTGGAATCAGCTTTAAAATTTTACGCATTGATTTCATTGCCCCCAAGGCATTTTGGTGACAATGTCCATGAATTAAAGCAGGCGTAGTATTGAGATTAAAAGCTCTAAAAGATAAATTTAAACGTTTTGCCGTGTGTTCCCGCGCCAAAAATTCTTCAAATAAAAAAGCTTGTTGCGAGATTTTCACCGCCGCCTCGCCCAGCCCTAAACTTAAATATTCGTCACGCAAACTCAGCAAACAAGAAGGCTCTAATCCAATAATTGTGCGCCCCGCCTCCACATGCGGCAACAAAGCATCAACCACCCGTTGCGCCTCAGCCCGTGCTTCATCAATCAAACCTTGCGCCAAAAAAGTCCGCCCACAACACAAGGGACGTGAAGCTTCCGCGCTATTCTTTGTCGCCTCGGCAAAAGAAACTTGATAACCTGCGGCGGTCAACACATACAAAGCCGCTTCGGGAATTTCAGGCTCGAAATGGCGGCTAAACGTATCAACAAATAAGACCACTTCCTTGCCCTGCGCGGCTAAATCCGTCAACAAAGCTGCGGGCGGACTAAAGGTATCAGAAGAAGGTTCAGGCAGTTGACGACGCGCACTGACATCGAGAAACTTTTCCCCCAATTTTGCCAGTAGCCCAGAACGATTGCGTAATTTAGGTAAAGATTTTAACCACGGATAACGATGCAACCACACGGGAAAATTTGCAAGAATGCGACTGCGTAAACTAATCCCAGTTTTTGCCTGACGTTGTGCAAGATATTCCATTTTAATCAATGCCATATCTACTTTATTTTCACATTCACGCTTACAACCCTTACAGCCCAGACATAAATCCATCGCTTCAGCAAGTTTTGGGTCAGTAAAAGGCAAGTCGCCCATTTCTCCATTCAGTGCAGCTTTCAATAAGCGCACTCGCCCGCCCGTAGAATAATTCGTATTTTGACTGACCCGAAAACTGGGACACATCACGCCCTTGGCTTCGCGTTCACATTGGCGGCTGTTAATGCATACTGCCACCGCTTTGGCAAAATCGCCGCCTGTTTTGGGAATATCGGCATACGCATCGCCCATGCCTGAATCTTTATAAGCTGACCAATCGAGAAAAGTTTTCATTGTCGCATTTTCCGTGAAATGCTTAGCTTAAAGCAAAAGCAATGCCATTTAATTTATATAATATTTTCAATGGATTAAAAATGACTCACTTGTAATCTATGCAACATTTTATAAAAAGTGGAATACTGAAAATGGACTAGAAATTTGCTATAGAATTGATTTGAAACCTAGGGCGAGTCATCAATTAGGTTTTAACAGAAAGTAGCGCGTTTAAAAACCTTTAAAGAAGTTCCCAACTCCCTAAAGAGGGCTAAACACAAACAAGTTATTTAATGTTTTAAGTCCCCTTTAGGGGATTTAGGGACTGGTTTTGGTAGTGCTAAAGAACTAAAGAACTCAGGATTATCTGAATCAGGATTGACAGGATTATTTGAATTAAGCAGGATTACTTCCTCACAGGAAGAAAACATTAAGTTTTTTAATTCTGAAAATCGTTTAATCCTGTGAATCCTGATTCAGACAATAAATGGCTAAAATCCTTAGCTATTTATCACTACCAAACATTTTAATCCGTCGAAGTCTCATCCTCTTCCACATCAAAAGTTTCTTCATCACTCAGCAATTCATTGGGCAAATCTTGCATTGCCAGCAACTGGGTTAAGCTGGGTAATTCGCTCAAATGCTTCAGATTGAAATGGTCTAAAAAAGCGCGCGTCGTGCCATATAAAGCAGGTCTGCCAGGGCTATCACGATGGGCTAACACCCGAATCCATTCGTATTCCTGAAGCGTGCGTAAAATATTGGTGCTCACACTGACCCCTCTAATCGACTCAATTTCAGCGCGGGTAATCGGTTGGCGATAGGCAATTAATGCCAAGGTTTCCAACAAAGCCCGTGAATAGCGTGGCGGACGTTTTTGCCAGAGCTTACTCACCCACGGAGCAAATTCCGCCTTCACTTGAAACCGCCAACCGCTGGCAACTTCCATTAACTCCACGCCACGACTGAGGCTGTCTTCACGTAATTCTTGCAAAGCATTGCGCACCGCACTGCGCGGCGGGCGGGCTTCTTCGGGGAATAAGGCAAGCAGATGG
>JBDLSS010000082.1:0-4785 GCA_039799345.1 Pseudomonadota bacterium | reverse complement strand
TTTTAGATTTTAATTTACGTTGGGATATTTATAAAATGCACACTGCTTCCGTCCTGAAACGTGGTTTTGATATTGTGGCTTCTATATTTTTATTATTCATCCTGGGAATTTTGTTTAGTTTTATCGCTGTTTTGATAAAAATTGATTCTAAAGGTCCTGTTTTTTTTCCCCAAACTCGTGTTGGTAAAAATGGCAAAGAGTTTACGATGTGGAAATTCCGCTCGATGGAAAACGATGCGGATGAGAAAAAAATGTTTTTGGCAGGTCAGAATGAAATGAAAGGCGGTGTGACTTTCAAAATGAAACAAGACCCCCGTGTTACCCCTTTGGGTAAATTTATCCGTAAATTTTCGATTGATGAATTTCCTCAGTTTTGGAACGTATTGTGGGGAGATATGTCTTTAGTTGGGCCTCGTCCTCCGCTCCCTTCCGAAGTGGCAGACTATACGCCACACCAATGGCAACGCTTAAAAGTTACACCAGGGATGACTTGTATTTGGCAAGTATCAGGACGCTCTGAAATTCCGTTTCCTCAGCAAGTGGAATTAGATTTGGAATACATTGCTCGTCAATCATTTTGGCTTGATTTAGAATTGATGATCAAAACTATTCCAGCTGTGCTTAAGGCTCATGGGGCATACTAAAGTGGCTAGTAATAAACAGCTAAGGATTTTAGTTGCTTATTGTTTGAATCAGGATTTTCAGGATTAGCCGAATTCAACAAGATTAAACTCAAATACTGAGAAGGTATAAAACTTTTCAATCCCGCAAATTCTTTAATTCTGAAAAACATGATTTAGATAATCAAGTTTTCACACAATATAAACAAGGCTGACAGTGTGTAAACACCGTTAGCCTTGTTTGTTTAATGAATTTATCTCACTCAGGATTTACCAGTTTCAAAGAGTTTCAGGATTAAAAATTTAATATTTTCCTTAGGTTAAGATTTAATCCTTGTTAATTTGGAACAAACAAATTCCGCAATATTCAAACTATTTACTCCAATAATCTTGGGAAAGCAAAAAAACAGAAACTTTAAGTCAGGATATTCTAGGATAACAGTGTCCTCTTATTGCATAGTTAAATGGTAAACATTAATAACTAATACATCGCGAGAATCGCATAAATCATAATTATTGACTATAATGAGCCTTCTAAATCATTGTGTATCGATAGCTTTAAACATAGGTTGAAGTATTTTGCAGCCTTTTTAATTATATTGAGTTGCACAGTTTGGGATAGTAATCCTTGCTACATGTTCTCATGCCAGAGATTAAGTGTTAGCAAGACATTTATTTAAAAAAGACCGTCTTCTTCTTGTACTTTAAAACTTTAGGAGAAATACGTGGTGGAACAAACGACCTATAACTACAAAGTTGTAAGGCAGTTTGCCATTATGGCAGTTGTCTGGGCAATTGTGGGGATGCTTGTCGGCGTGTATATCGCTGCTGAATTGGCATGGCCTTTCCTCAATTTTGACATACCCTATATTACTTTTAGCCGCCTGCGCCCACTGCATACCAATGCGGTGATTTTTGCGTTTGGTGGTTCTGCATTATTTGCGACTTCTTACTATGTCGTGCAACGTACCTGTCACGCCCGTCTGCTTTCAGACAAGTTGGCAGCATTTACCTTTTGGGGCTGGCAAGCCGTTATTGTGTTAGCAGCAATCACCTTACCTTTAGGGATTACTCAATCTAAAGAATATGCCGAATTAGAATGGCCGATTGACGTTTTAATTGCTATTGTTTGGATCGCGTATGCGGTTGTGTTTTTTGGCACGATCATGAAGCGCAAAACGCCTCATATCTATGTGGCAAACTGGTTCTATGGTGCATTTATCATCACCATCGCCATGCTGCATATTTTCAACAGTGCGGCAATGCCTGTCACCTTCTGGAAATCTTACTCTGCTTATGCAGGAGTACAAGATGCGATGGTGCAATGGTGGTATGGTCACAATGCGGTGGGCTTCTTCTTAACCGCAGGCTTCTTAGGAATGATGTACTACTTTATTCCTAAACAAGCAGGTCGCCCTGTGTTCTCCTATCGTTTATCAATCGTGCACTTCTGGGCATTGATTTTTACCTATATTTGGGCAGGTCCTCACCATTTGCACTACACCGCGTTGCCAGACTGGACGCAATCTTTAGGGATGGTCATGTCTTTAATCCTGCTCGCACCCAGCTGGGGCGGTATGATTAACGGGATTATGACCTTATCAGGTGCATGGGATAAATTACGCACTGATCCTATTTTACGCTTCTTAGTGGTTTCCGTTTCTTTCTATGGGATGTCTACCTTTGAAGGCCCGATGATGGCAATCAAAACCGTAAACGCCTTATCTCACTACACCGACTGGACTGTGGGTCATGTGCACTCAGGTGCATTAGGCTGGGTTGCTATGGTTAGCTTTGGTAGCTTGTACTATCTGATTCCTCGTGTGTTTGGTCGTACATTGTATAGCTTGGCTTTAGTTGAATTGCATTTCTGGGTTGCAACGATTGGTGTGGTGTTATACATCTCTGCCATGTGGGTTTCTGGGATTATGCAAGGTCTAATGTGGCGTGCTGTGAACAGTGATGGCACTTTAACTTATAGCTTCGTGGAATCTGTGCAAGCGATGCATCCTTTCTATGCAGTGCGTACCATTGGCGGCATTTTCTTCTTAACGGGTGCCATCATTATGATGTACAACGTCGTGAAGACGGTCACGGGTGCAGAACCTGCAAAAGTGAATGACATCATTCCCGAACCTGCATTGGCACACTAGGAGGTTATTAGCATGGCAAGTAACAATGCACATGAGAAAGTCGAGAAAAATATTGGGTTAATGATCATTTTGGTCACACTCATTGTGAGTATCGGGGGGCTGGTGCAAATCGTGCCCTTATTCTTCATGCAATCGACCACCAAGCCTGTTGACGGCTTAAAGCCTTATCCTGCCTTAGAATTAGCTGGGCGTGATATTTATGTTCGTGAAGGTTGCTATCTCTGTCACTCCCAGATGATTCGTCCTTTCCGTGCAGAAACGGAACGTTATGGTCACTATTCTGTTGCAGGGGAATTTGTTTATGACCGTCCCTTCCAATGGGGTTCAAAGCGTACTGGGCCTGATTTGCATCGTGTAGGCGGTCGTTATAGCGACGCATGGCACAAGACGCATTTGATGAATCCTCGTGACGTAGTGCCAGAATCGGTGATGCCCGGTTATCCTTGGTTAGCCAGTGATGACTTGGATGCTTCAACCATCGTGGCAAAAATGAGAACGTTGAAAGACACTTTTGGACATCCTTACACCGAAGAAGAAATTAAGAACGCACCTGAAGCTCTTAAAGGTAAGAAGGAAATTGATGCAGTCATCGCTTACTTACAAGGCTTAGGCACTGCAATTAAGCCAAGGAAATAAGCTGTGGACTCGTTTACATCTTTTATGTCCATTTTTCAGTCTATTTGGACGATAGTCGTTTTCGTGCTCTTTGCGGGAATCGTGTTCTGGGCATACAGCAGCAAGCATAAGTCAGGCTTTGATGAGGTAGCCCACGAACTCTTAGAAGACGATGACTCTATCGCCTCAACGGTTAAGGAAAAGCGTCATGTTTGAAAACACGATATTTTTTAGTTCGTTTTGGGATTGGTTTATCATCGCCCTGACTTTAGGGGGCATTGTTGGTGTGATTTGGCTCATCATTTGGGTGAACAAACGTCCTGCCAAGGGCGAAAAAATTCAACCAATGGGACATGTCTGGGATGGGGATTTGCAAGAACTGAATAATCCTTTACCAATGTGGTGGTTGAATATGTTTTATATCACCATCGTGTTTGGTTTTATTTATTTAGCTCTGTACCCCGGTTTGGGTTCTTACAAAGGCTTATTAGGGTGGACTGCTGTTGGTCAATACGAGCAAGAAATTGACTCTGCAAACACCGCTTATGGCCCGATGTATGATAAATATAAAGCTCTACCTTTAGCCGCTTTAGTCAAAGATAAAGATGCTGTGCAAATTGGTCAACGTTTATTCATGACCTACTGCACCGTGTGCCACGGCTCTGACGCAGGTGGTAATACAGGTTTCCCCAACTTACGTGACCATGATTGGTTATATGGTGGCGAACCTGAAGCGATTGAAACTTCAATCAAAGCAGGTCGTCAAGGCATGATGCCTGCATGGGAAGCTGCAATTGGGAAAGACGGCGTGAAAAACGTTGCCCAATATGTTTTAAGCTTAAGCGGTCGTCCAGAAGCAAATCCAGCTGCTGCTGAAAAAGGCAAAGCTGTGTTTGCAACCACTTGTGCTGCCTGTCACGGGCCAGATGGAAAGGGTATGGCAGCTTTAGGCGCACCTAATTTAACCGATAAAATTTGGTTATATGGTGGTTCTGTCGAAAGTATTGAAAAGACCGTTGCAGAAGGTCGTCAAGGTAAAATGCCAGCACATGGTGAATTCTTAGGGGATGCTAAGGTTCATTTATTGGCTGCTTATGTTTACAGCTTGTCAGCAAAAGCTGAAGACACTGCTAAAAAATAAGCCGTAGTTTAGGTTTATCTTGAAAAAGCAGGGAGAATTTTTCTCTCTGCTTTTTTTTCGTCTATGATTACCCACTCTGTATTTGTTTGAACTACTTGAATCAGGACTCATTTTTTACACTAGACTTCAACTTGGTTCTGTAGATTGTCTGAAATAGAATTGACAAGGTGCGGACTCAATTCATAAGTTTGTCGCCACAAATTCACGTTATACTTAAAGAAGTAGACCAAGTTAGGGGGAAAGATGAATACTTTCA
>JBDLSS010000081.1:0-11295 GCA_039799345.1 Pseudomonadota bacterium | reverse complement strand
ACTGGCACGCACCGCTAAAGAACCTTCACCACTGATCTCAGCAGATTCATTGTAAGAAGTTAAAGCCGCTTGCATTGGAGAACGTAATAATTCAGGCACATCTAACAGCGGTATCACGCTACCATCGCCCAAAATCGCAGCCCCTGCAATCCCGTGCACTTTTTTGATGTATTTCCCCATGGTTTTCATCACGAGGTCGCGGCTATCAATGAGTTCGTCCACAATAATTGCGGTGACCCCAGTTTCTTGGCGCACTAACACAATCGGGCGCACCGCATAACCATCAATCCCCTGCGCATCGCTGGGTACGGACAGCAAACTTGCCAGTGCTTTCAAGGCGTAAGTATTTTTCCCAATTTTCAGGGTGATTTCATCACCCACTTTGTGGAACTCTGCCAAATTGGGCGCGAGGGCTTGCACAATACTGTTACTCGGAATCCCGAATTGATTATGTCCCAAGCGTACTAACAAAACGTGTTCCGTCACCAAAGACATCGGGAGTTTGAGCAGAATAGTCATGCCCTTGCCCGTTTCCGACATCAAGTCAATCGTTCCTTTCATTTGACGGATGTTGGAGTGCACTACGTCCATGCCCACGCCGCGCCCTGAAACCTGAGTTACGCCTGATTTGGTCGAGAAGCCCGACATCAAAATCATCCGTGCCAATTCGGTTTCAGTGACTTCTTGGTTTTCTTTAAGCAAACCACGCTGAATCGCGGTGTAACGAATATTGGTGTAATTCAAGCCTTGCCCGTCGTCCTTACAACTCACCACGATGTTATTGCCTTCGCGGTAGAAATCGAGCTTAATCGTGCCTGAGCGCGGTTTGCCTAGTAATTCACGTTCGTCCGCCGCTTCTAAGCCGTGGTCGATTGAGTTCCGCAGAATGTGCATCAAGGGGTCAGAGAGGTTATTCAACACGTCACTGTCCATGAGAATATCCATGCCCGACACTTCTAATTCCGCTTCTTTATTGGTGGTGCGGCAGGTTTGACGCACATTCCGTTGCAGTTTAGAAACCACAGTGTTCACAGGCACCATGCGGGTACTGGTCACCACCGCTTGGAATTCTTTATTCAAACGTTCTTGTTGAATAAACATGGTTTCCAAAGCCGCTAAGTCAGTATGAATCGACATCCCGACTTCGCGGGTATCTGCAATCGATTCAATAAAACTGTGCGCCACACTGTGTAATTCGTTATATTCTTCAAATTCCAAGGGGTCGAAATGATCTTCCGCATCCCCTGTTTTACCATAGCGACTTTCAACACCCGTAATCCCGCGCACGTCCACCAAAGTTTCTAAAGAGAAGGTCTTTTGTTGCAGAATCATGCCTTGGTCATTCAATACACGCGTACTATTGATAACGTGTTTTAAACGTTCCTGAATTTGCCCAATAGAAATCGACAATTCCCCAATTAGACGCATTAAGTTATCAACGGTCTTAGTGGGCACACGCAATACTTGTTCTGGTGAGGCATCACCGGGGGCAACAGGTTTATTAGCCGCTGCTGCACCGCCTGTTTTAGCGGGCGCATCTGCTGCAGCTTTAGCCGCAGGCGCATTGCCCGCAGGGGCTGCTGCACGCGGGGCAGGTGCAGCACCGTCTAAATTGCCTTTGTCAATACGGTTCGCCCAATCCAAAACATCTTGCAAAACTTGTTGGGCTTGTGGGGGCGGATCATCTTGCCCCATCAACGCATCGACCATGATTTCTAAACAGTCCGCCGCCTCCACCATCGTATCGGTCAAAGCTTTGGGCGGGACGACTTTGTTGCCTGCGAAGTATTCGAGAATGTCTTCCAAATGGTGGGCAACGTTGGCAATCGCCTTAATCCCCAGAATATTGGAAGAACCTTTCAAAGTGTGCGCTAAACGTTGTGCGCGTTTCACTTCTTCAAAGTCAGGATTTTGAATAATCCCTTGAATACAAGCAGAAAAATCACTCGCAGTTTGTGGCGTTTCTTGTAAATACGCTTCTAATAAGTCGCGGTTTACGTCATCAGGAATTTGTAAGAATACGTCTTCAGGCGTGGCTTGCGTTTGCCGCGAATAAGCAGGCTCTTGATCTGCCTCGCTTTCTTCACTTGCGCCTTGGGTTAAAATATTCAGTAATTTATGTGCGTCATCGTCAGACAGCGATTTCGCCCATTGTGGTTCACGAAAATGATTGACCAGCTTGATCACGGTGTCCATCGGTGAACTGATGTACGCCAGCACCAAATCAGGCCATTCTTCGAGTAATTTTTTCGCTTTGCTGCGCGCCCCCAAATCTTGGGCGGCAAGGGCTTTCACATTGTTGGCGATGAATAAACACACTTCGCTCAAACCTGTTAAGCCAAGCATGTCGGCAGCAGCATTTAAACGTTGGACGTGGTCGCCATAACTTTCAGCGGCTTCTTCAAAGCCCGCCGCGCCATTGGCAAGACTGGTGAATTTGCCTAATTCTTCAGCAAGTTCTTCTTTGACCGATTCGAGTTCGCTGCTCAGAATTTCGAGCACTTCCGCGTTGCCTAGGGAAATATCCCCACCGACGCTGCTGGTGTCGAGTTCGCTGATTTCGCCAGCTTCTTCATCTTCGTCGTAATATTCTTCTTCCTCACTGGCAGCAGCTTCGGCTTCAAAAGCAGCAACTTGTTCGGGAGAATTTGAACTCTTAGTCAACGCGCTTAAAAACTCGCCTGCGCGTTCCGCTTCTAAAGGCATTGCCCATTCAGACTGCTGCAAATGCGCCACCAGTGCGGGTGCGCCATTCAGCGGGTCATGCAAATAGGACAAGACCAATTGCGGCCATTGTTGAATAACCTGTTGTGCTGCTTGGCGTTCAGTCCCATCTAAGGCACTGAATGCCATAAGATTGTCGTTTACGAATGTGCAGACATCCTGTAAGCCATTCAGCCCCGCCATTTCGGCAGCATCCCAAATCGCCTGAACATGGTTAGTATAGTTTTCAATCGCTTCTAAGAAAGCGGGGTTCTCATTTTCCATGGAGACACATACCTCAAGGGCCTTCGACAACTCTTCAGCTACATCGGTAATCTGGCTTATCACCAGTTCTAAAATATCAGGGTCTGCGAGGCGAATCGTGGCAACAGGCGCGGCACTCGTGGCTTGAGTGACGGCGGTATTGCTGGGCAGCAGGCGACTTAATAAAGTCTGTGCTGCGGATTCCTCCAATGGCATTGCCCATAAGGGGTCTTGCAAAAACTGTACGAGTTCTGTTGCACCACTGCGTGGGGCTTGCAAATAGCCGACAACAACATTAGTCCAGTTAGCAAACAAGGCTTGTGCCGCTTGCCGCGTGGGCGCGTCTTGCATACTCAAGCCCATGACGTTGTCATTGATAAATGCACAGACATCTCGCACGCCGCCGAGTTGCGCCATGTCTGCCGCATCCCAAACGCTTTGCACATTTTCGTTGTAAGTCTCAACCGCTGTCAAGACGCTTTCGCTGCCTTCTTCGGCATTAATTAAACTTTCTAAGACGGGCGCGAGACTGTCACCTGTGTCCACCAATTGTCCAATGATTAAATCTAAAATATCAGGGGCGGCGAGCACAATTTCTGGAAGTGCTATTTCAACTGTATTTTCAGCAGGTTGAGGCAATAAACGTGCCTGTAAAGCAGCACTGTCCTCTAAAGGCATTGCCCACACAGGATTTTGCAACAATTCAATTAACTGCACTGCACCTTCGCGGGGAGCTTGCAAATAATCAATCAACGCGCCCGTCCACAAGGCTAACACAGGTTGTGCTTGTTGGCGGGTGAGCTGATCTTGCATACTCAAGCCCATGACATTATCATTGATGAACATGCAGACATCTTGCACACCGCCGAGTTGCGCCATTTCTGCCGCATCCCAAATACCTTGCACGTTTTCAGTATAGCCTTCTACGGCGGCGAGAATAGTTTCACTGCCGTCTTCCGCTTGCAATAAACTTTCTGCAATTGGAGTGAGTGCATCGCCAATGTCAGCAATTTGCCCAATGATTAAATCTAAAATATCCGCATCCGCGAGCACAATTTCAGGCGCGTCAGCTTCAACGGAAAGCTCTTCAGATTCCAGAGCCGTTTCTTCTGCAATTTCTTCAGAAGTTTCTAGCAGATTTTCTGCTGCTTCTTCAAACTCAGCTTCTTCAAATTCGTCCGCACTGAATTCTTCAGGCAAATCTTCAGACACAATTTCGGCAACCGCTTCATCAGGCAATAATTCTTCTGTCAGTTCTTCAGATTCTGCAAATGCCTCTGATTCTTCAACAAGAATTTTAGCCTCAACTTCATCATTACCCTGCTTGCCTAAACTTAACTGCTGTAACAAAGCATGGGCGCGCTCATCATCCAGCGGAAACGACCAACTAGGACGGCTTAATAATTGGGTAATCTTGGGCGCGGTTTCTAAAGGCTTGTGCAAATACGCCAGAATCAAACTGGGCACGGCTTCTAATTGTGGCTGCGCACTGCGTCGAATCGCCACAGGATGCGCACTTAATTCAAAAATATTGTCATTTAAGAAAGTACAAATTTCTTGAATGCCGGGCAGTTCGACAGCATCGGCGGCATTCCAAATCGATTGTACATTGTCAGTATATTGTTCGACTGCTTCTAATAATGCCGCACTGTCGTCTTCTGCTAGGCTAAACTTTTGTAAAGCTTTGCTTAATTCGGCACTGGCTTCGGAAATTTCGGCGGTGAGACTGTCCAAAACATCGGTAGAGACAAAAGGCTCGTCTTCTTCTTCAAGCTCGGCATTATTGGAGGCAGTCGCTTCGGTAACTTCTTCCGAAAATGCGGTAAACTCTTCAACTTCAGCTTCTGAAGCGATTTCTTCTAAATTATCATCTAATGCTGCGTGTTCCACCGCTTCGAGCGTATCAAGCTCTTCCTCGGCAAGGAGTGTGTCATCTTCAGCAATTTCTTCTAAGGATTCATCAAGAGCGTGGATTGTTGCTAAGTTTTCAGCCTCTGTAAGTTCACTGTCTGCGGTTTCCGTGATGACACTGTCATCTTCTTCAAAGGCTTCCAACTCAGCCATTAACTCGGCTGACTCAGTTTCAGTGGATAAACTTTCGGAACTCACCACCACTTCACTGGCAAATAAGGCTTCATCTTCAGATAACTCGGAAGTTTCAAACGCATCAACAAACACAGGTTCATGCTCAAAATCGTTCAAATCTTCGACTACTTCGCTGGCGAATAATTCCGCAGACACCGCTTCATGCACAACTTCACTATCTTCTAGGGTGGATAGTGCAACGATTTCCTCGTCAGTTGCCGCAAGCTCTGCAACGCTTTCGGGTAATTCTTCCAACTCGTCTTCAAGAGCAAGTTCTTCAATTTCTTCAAGTGAGGCATTTGCCAACAAGTCCATGTCGTCATCGGGCAACATGGCGGGCGATTCTGACAGTTCAAGCAATTCATTTGTCGCAGACGGCGTAGTTATTTCTTCCACGGACTCAGGCAGCACTTCGAGATATTTCTCGGTATCACTTTCAGCGCGGTTGACATAGCGCAGCGTGTTTAACTCTTGAGTCAGGCGCGTTAATAAAGCTTTGGACTCGGTCAGCGGAATAAACCAGAAAGAAGTCTCTAAATGATTAATCAAGGTGCTGGCTGAATTTTCAGGAGTTTGCAGATAATCCAGAATTAAGCGGGGTAATACCGCTAATTGCTCATAAGCAGCAAATCTATCCGATTGAAAACGAATGCTTAATTCAAAAATATTTTCATTAATAAAAGTACAAACATCTTGTAAACCCGTTAAGCCTTTTTCACCCGCTGCAACCCATAAAGACTGCATCGTATTGGTATAGGCTTCGAGAGATTCCAAGAAAACTTCACTGTTATCTTCGCTGGTGACATATTTATGCAAAGAAGTCGATAAAATCTCATCCATTGCCAAGATTTTATTCGATAATTCTTTAGACTCTTGTAATAATTCGAGAGAGGCTTTTTCTGTAACTGGCTTACTCTCAGGCGTGGCAGTGAAATGCGATGAACCACTGTTATCCATGACCTGCAAGGCTTGCATTGCCTCTTCTAAAGGCATTTCAGGTACTTCAATTTCTTCAATTTCGTTCAATAAGTCTTCATCATCATCTGCCAAAACGCTTTCAGATAAAGCTAAATCGTCTGCAATCTTTGGAGCTTCTGACACAGAATCAAAGGCTTGTTCATCTAATAATTGTTCTAGTTCATGGTCTGGCAAGTTTGGTAATTGCACCGCCATTGCCACAGGCGTTTCTATTTCTACAACTTCGCCCAGCTTATTTTCAGCAGAATGGAGTTCAGGCAGAAAAGTGACAGCCTCGGTAAATTCTTCAAAAGATTGCTCATCTAAAACTTGTTCTGCTTCAGATAATTGCGGTAAATCAGCATTAAAATCTTCGTCATCTAGTAAAATAAGTTCGTCTGTAAGTAAGACCTCGTTTTCAGCCTCAACGCTATCAGCTTTGATATTTTCAGATGCAACAGGGGATTCCTCACTGTTTTGAAAGTCTTGTGCTAACAAAGAAGATAATTGATCCCATTGCGGTTCATTCGCAGATTTTTTTAAATGTCCGTTATGTAATTCGGTAATCAGTTGTAAATGATTGATTAATTTATCACGCGAATAGCTGTCATTCGGCAATTGTAAATAACGCGCTACTAAACGTGGAAAACGTTCAATTTCACTACACACAGCATTGCGGTGCGCGCTGTCTTGTCCGTGTAAGGCTTGTAAATATTGTTGGGTTAAATCACAAACCGCTTGCAAGCCGACCAAATGCATTTTTTCAGCAATCGTATGAATGCCTTGCACATAGTCACTGCACTGAGCAATGGCTTGAGAAATTGCGCTTTCTGAGGCGTTGTCATCTGCAAAGACTGCTAGTGCTTCATACAAGGTATAAGCATCGTTGGCAACTTTCGTGTGTAAATCTTCTAAAAGTTCAGCACTGAGCATTTTGACTATCCACGCAGGTGAAGGGAACTATCCTACGCACCCGAAGAAAGTGCGTAGGACGTATAAAAATTAAGCGGTTGGCAACTTGAACACACGAATCGATTCAATCAACTGCTTGGAGTAATCCACCAAGCGGTCGGTTTGCACGGTTTGTTCTTCAAGTTGTTTTGCAGTTTCATGGGTACTCATTTGAATGGTCTGTGCTCGTTCACGCAATTCGTTAGAAATCGTTGCCTGTTGACGAGAAGCCATTGCAATTTGTTCAACCACTTGCACCAAGTTTGCGGTGGTATTTTGAGTTTCCTTCATCTGCTCACCCGCACGTTCTGCGAGGCGAGAACCTTCAACCACCTGACTAATGGTTTTATCCATCGTCGCAATCGTGTCGTTGGTTTCCACCTGAATGTTTTTCACCAACGCCGAGATTTGAGAGGTTGCATTCCGAGAACTTTCTGCGAGCCGTTGCACTTCGTCTGCCACCACCGAGAACCCGCGCCCTGCTTCCCCTGCGGCTGCTGCTTGCATCGATGCGTTCAATGCGAGTACGTGGGTACGTTCTGCGATGTTGTTAATGATGTCAACGATAGAGCTAATTTCTTGAGACCGTTCACCGAGCCGCTTAATCCGCTTTTCTGTTTCGTGAATGGTTTCCCGAATTTCGCCCATCCCGTCCACGGTGCTGGTTACTGTACCCAATGCTGTCTGGGTAGAGCGCATAGCCTGTGCCGCGATTTCATTACAAGATTGTGCCACTTCTGCAATCTTATTCATTGCTTCCGCAGCAGCAGAGAGTTCCGCCATTGTGGTATCCACCACGTCGCGTTCTGCTTCCGCCATCTTCGAGACGTTGTCACCTTGGACTTTAACTTGTAAAGAAGCCGATTCCACATCGTCTGAAATTCGACGCACGTCTAACAACACCTTAGAAGTTTCCGTCGCCATCTGGTTAATAGCGTCAGCGAGCGGGCCGGTCACGTCTTCGGTCACAGGCACTTGAACTGTCAAATCCCGTTGTGATAATTGGAAGGACGCTTTCAACAATTCAATAATTGAGTTGTTGAGCATTTCGTTTTCTTTTTCCGCTTTCGCCAAGGCAGAAAGCCGCGCATCCAATAAGCTGTTGAACGCATTCGAGAGTGTTTCTAATTCGTCGCCTGTCTTAACGTCAGCGCGAGCGGTAAAGTCACCGCCTGCAACCTTGCTCACAATGGCTTCTAAGTGGTTAATGGGCGATGCGATACGTCCGAAGAACAAGAACCCTAACAGCCCCCCCCCGAACAACACGCCGAGCGCGATGGGCACTGACCCTTTGGTAATTTCTGAGGTCAACTGATTCAAACGTTCCAAAGATTCTGCTTCTTGTAGGTTTGAGAAGATTGCCCACGCAAGTCCTGGCACATTAATTGGCGCATACGCCGAAAGCACGAATTCACCTCGGTAGTCTTCAAATAAGTCGAAGCCTGTCACCCCAGAGAATGCGGCGCGTGTCCCCGGATTGTCCACCTTTTGGAGACCTACGCTGGTGTCTTTCAATTCAACGTTAGAAATCACATCGGTAGGCAAACCTGCCTTTTCTACTGCTGCCAGATAGCCTTCTTTATCTTCCACCAACATCCGACTGTCATTCCGCATTGTGCCGTCTGCTGCCACAATGTAGTTTTCGCCCGTGCGCCCTGATTCGTCAAGCCGCCATGAACGGTCATAAGTCATGATGTCGTTAATACTGTCAATCGGGAGCTGAAAAATCAGTACCCCAATGCGCTGATTCCCATTAAATATGGGAGCACCTACGAAAGCAACCTGACTGTCATAAGAAGGGAGGTAGGGGGCGAAGTCGACTAGGGTAATTTGATTGTGATTGAGCGTGTTGGCACGTTCAAATACATGTCCTAAGCCCGTTTTGGCAAATGCACCATCAACCAGTGATGTTCCAAAATCGACCTGCTTTGCCACAGAGTAAACGATACGCCCTGTATCAGCGTCGACTAAAACAATATCTTCAAAGCTGTAACGCCGCGAGAAGTCACTGGTATAGGGATGAAAACCTCGGTGAATTTTGGTATAGCTAGAGCCATCTTTTGCGGCGAAGAACTCTTCTTTAGTCCCAAGCGGATTCGGATTTGCGGCAATGTAATGATATTGTAGGGCAAGCGCATTTTCATCAAGCTGCCCTAAAATCGAGTTCATATCTACGGTCGCATTGACGTTTAAAGTGCCGTATTCTTCCAAAAAGTCGGTATTGTAATATTTGCCTAAGGTTTCACGATATTTGTCGAAAGGTAAGCTTTGCGTGGCAGAAGGAGGTCCTTCTTCCCCCCCTGAACTGCCTGCTTCATATTGAAACTTGGGAAATGCTTCTTTAAAACCTTGCATGGCTTCAATCGTCATTTTTGATTCAGCAAAGGTCTGAATCTGATTGATAACCAAGGTAAAATAACCTTCAATTTGTGATTTTTTACTGTCGCGAATCGAGGTAATATGGCTTTGCGCACTTTCTGTCAGTGCCTGTTGCCCTAATGTCCCTGCAATTCGACTGGTGAAGAATGCAGTAATGAGCACGGGAATCACGGCGAGAAATGCCGATCCCAGAAACATTTTCTGCTTAAGTTTCATCTTATTGGTCTCCGTTAAAGTGCGATTTTCCTCGCGGGCACGCGCTCATACTCAATTAGGTCGCAATGCGGTTTGCTAAAGATTCAAAAAATCCAAAATGATCAAAGTTAAACCAGACCTCACCATTTTTTTCGTAACCCACTGTTGCATAAGGCTGAAGTGCATCAGGCAAAGGCGGTAGGGATTCTAGTTTATCTGCGGTCGTTAGGGTAATGTGAATTGGTAAATCGTCAATCATGATTGCCCCCGCAGTTTCCCCTTGTCCTAAAATCAGTAACATGGGTTTAGATTTTCGATCAGTTTCCCTTGCCAAACCCAGTAAGGTATTCAGATCAAAGACGGGTACTAAGTTGCCACGTAGGTTGATAATTCCCAGCAACCACTGGGCTGTATTGGGAATTGGACAAATTGACAAGACTTCTGTCAATTCGCTGGTTTCATGTTGGGCAATGAGCAATCCAATATTGCCCACATGAAAGCCGAGACGACGGGTACTTTCTGCCTGGAGTAAAGCTTTGTAGGCAGCTTCGTCCATCTGTTGTCGGAACAGTGGTCGATTTAATGCCTCACTAGGGGTCAGCCAAGGAAGTTTCATAATCCGTTATTGCGCTTCAAGGTCCAAAGGAGGGGCTACGAAATTTTGTAGTGGTTGGGCGTTGTAGTGCAGTAAGGCGGGAGTGCGTCCGGGGTATGAAACCCAACCTGTAAACGCTTCACTACCCGTAAGATTGTGACGTTCGATAAAGTAACGGATGTAACGCATACTTTTACGCATGGCGCGATCTCGAATAGCAGATAAGGCTTTAGTCGGGGTGTCATTGAGCAGGGTCATGGTCAATTGACGGTCATAATCTTCGCGTGAGAGATTGGCAAGCCCTGCCATTTTATCCAAAGTCGGACCACGTCTGTTCCCTTGTAAGCGTTCCATGACTGAGAACCATGTTGCCAACAATGCTTTAGCAAAACCGGGATGATCTTGTAAGGTTTCACGACGTATCACAATCAAGTCACTAATTTCTTTAGGAATTTCACGACTATCAAATAAAGCCTTGGCTTTTTGTTCGCGCACTAATTTATCGACGTTGGGATTGCCTGCGGCAACACCATATACTTGCGCATTCCCAAATGCACTGGGAATATCAGCTTCGGTGACACTGGCGATATTCACTTCATCAAAACCAATTTGATTACGCATTAAGTAGCGGTCGAGTAAATAATGACGCGAAGAGAATTGCACGGCTGCCAAAGATTTTCCATGAATATCACTGCTCGCATCTGCGGGTAATAACAAGGCATCACTGCCATTGCTATAACCTGTGATCATAATCACGTCACTTTCAATGTCGTGTTTTACCAACTGCGCAATGGCATCGATGTTGGTGACGGCAACCGCATCAACTTCTCCATCGATATATTTTTTGATCGTGTCTTGATAACTATCAGTGACGAATTTAATATCAACTTTGTATTCTTGTGCAAATTGTTGATAAGTGCCTTCTTCATTGGCTAAAAACCAAGGCATCCATTGTGCATAACTACCACCCACTGCAAAACTGACTTGAGCAATTTCACCTGTGGCTTTAGCTTTTTTAGGTTTGTCAGCTTTATCAGCCTTATTATCGCCTTTATCCGCGCCTTTTTTTCCTGTTTTATCAGCTTTACGTGTTTCAGACGTATCAGTGGCGGTTGTCGTCGTTGATGAAGATTTCCACCAGTCAGCGAGATTATTAATATAATTAC
>JBDLSS010000080.1:0-3982 GCA_039799345.1 Pseudomonadota bacterium | reverse complement strand
CATCCGCAATTAGTTCATGCAGACCTTAGCGCGAAAGCCGAGCAATTGCGCCAAGATTTGAACAGCTTAAAACAACATCAAAGCGAATTAGGTGCACAACATGCCGAGTTTTTACAAACCGCTCAACAGCAATTACAACAAGCCAGCAGTTATGCGACTTTGGGCGAAACTTTGCGCGGACACGGACAATTTTGCTTGATTGAAGGCTGGATTCCACGCAGCGAAGTGGCGCATTTGACACGTTTATTAAATACCACCTTGGCAAATCCCTACGTGTTGACACATCGCAAACCTGAGTTTTGCGAATATGCCAAAGTGCCTTCTTTGCTAAAGCATCACCCGTGGTTAAAGATTTTCAGCACCTTGGTTCAGAATTATGGAATTCCACGCTATGGCGAATTTGACCCGACGCTGTTGTTTGCAGTGACATTTATTGTGATGTTTGGCGCAATGTTTGGTGATGTGGGGCACGGCGCGACGCTGGCATTAGTGGGTTGGTTTGCGCGGCAAAAACTGCAACAAATCACACCTTTATTCATTGTGGCGGGAATTTCGTCTAGCTTATTTGGATTTTTATATGGCAGTATTTTCGGCTTTGAAAACGTGTTGCCCGCGCTGTGGTTGTCGCCGCTACATCATCCCTTTTTGATGTTAAAACTGGCTTTGTATTGGGGCGTGGGTTTTATTTTGTTGGCGACAATTATCACCATTGTGAATCGTTTTCAAGCGCGGGAATATTTGGACGCAGTATTTAATCACACGGGCATTGCAGGGATTGCTTTATATCTTGGTGGATTTCATGCCGCCGCGACTTGGTTAGAAACTCATGCGTTTGACAGTGTGCAACAACTGGAGTTTTTCATTCCGCTGCTGTTGGTGCTGGCTTATAAATGGCATGAAAATAAATTACCCTTAATGGAACGGGTTTTGGTCACAGCGATTGAAGGTTTTGAAGCGGTGATGAGTTATTTAACCAATACGCTTTCTTTTTTGCGGGTGGCGGCATTCAGTTTAAATCATGTTGCCTTAGCGATTGCGGTGTTCACGCTGGCAGATATGATGGACGCGCCTGCTTCTTGGCTGGTGATTGTGCTGGGAAATATTTTCATCATCGCTTTGGAAAGTGCGATTGTGACCATTCAGATTTTACGCTTGGAATATTACGAAGGCTTTTCACGCTTTTTCAGTGGCAATGGACGGGCATTTTTGCCGTTGCGGGGCTGGGTGAAATAAGTTTGTGGTGGGCGTAGCATTTGGTGATGCTATTCAAAGCCATAGCCCGTTTTGCTAAACAATAAAAAACGCTTGAAATAATAGACAAGCAAGGCAATAGCGACATAGTGATAGTGATGTTGAAAAACAACCAAAAGCATTTACGAGAAGACTTGCTAAAACAAGTTGATAAGCTTGCGTTGGGTGAATATGTTTGGCAACAAAGCAAACACGCAGTGTTTTGTCAGTTGCAAGTTTGGGAAGTCAGTTCGCCTAAATTGAGATTCATTGTTTTTTCCTGCTCGTTTTTTATTGAATGAAAAGTTGTTCATTACCCTATTTCGAGAAACTACACCCCAAAATGCCCCACCCCGTGTTGCATATTTTATAACAAGGGATTTGATAACCCCTTGTTATTTTAATAAACGTTTTAAGAACTTAAAGCTTCTTCTAAACGATTACAAACCGTCTTCAACACTTCAATTCTGCCAGAACCCTTGTCTTCTCCAGACACCAAAACCCACGGTGCAAGCGTCGTGCTGGTGCGGGCAACCATGTCATTCACTGCCAAAGTGTATGCATCCCATTTATCACGGTTACGCCAATCTTCATCAGTAATCTTGTGTTGCTTATACGCAATCACTTCGCGTTCTTTAAAGCGGCGCAATTGTTCTTCTGGGCTGATATGAATCCAGAATTTCAGCATAATCGTACCGTGATTCACCAATTGTTCTTCAAAATTATTGATTTCTAAATAAGCCCGTTTCCACTCGCTTTCCTTAGCAAAGTTTTCCACACGCTCGACTAACACACGTCCATACCAAGAACGATCATACACCGTCACCAAACCCGCACGCGGAATATGTCGCCAAAAACGCCATAAATAATGATGCGCCCGTTCTTCATCGGTTGGTGCCGCGGTCGAAATCACTTGATACAAACGCGCATCCATCGCCTGCGTAATCCGTCGAATACAGCCGCCTTTGCCCGCTGCATCCCAACCTTCAAATACAAATACGCTAGAACGCTTTTTCTGGTGTGCCGCCCAAGTCAAACGGTGTAATTTGCCTTGTAAGGTTTGCACTTGTTGGCGGTATTCTTTCGCGGTTAATTTTTGCGAGATGTCGACTTTATCCAGCACTGTCAAATGCGCTTTATTCGAACTGGAACGGGGTTCAGCCACCAAAGGTGAGGCAATGCTTTCGGTAGACAGGACAGGCGTTGGCTGTTGTTTTTGTGAATCGTGCTCACTGATACGTTGACGCAGGGCATTTAAAACCGTGCGTGCAACAGTGATATTGCGATAACGCGCATCCGTCGCTTCAATTAACACCCAAGGTGCAGCTCCTGAATCGGTGTCACGAATTGCCCGCTCGGCGGCATTCACAAATTGTGGATATAAATCTGCATGTTTCCAATCGTTTTCAGTGACGCTGCGGCGGGTGTGTGGGTCTTTTTCTAAAGCTTTTAGACGTTTACGTTGTTCTTTTTGAGAAAGATGCAACCATAATTTGATAATTAACGCGCCATCTTCCACCAGCATGGTTTCAAAACGACGAATTTGATCCAGAGCTTCATCAGTTTTGGGATTGTCCCAAGTTTGATGCGCGGCATTGGTAATAGGGTCTACATACCAACCGCCAAAATACACCCCAATCCGTCCACGGCTGGGCAAACGTCGCCAAAAACGCCAGTAATGTGGACGCTCACGCTCTTCGTCGGTCAAAACATCTAAGGAGAAAGTTTCTAAACCCCGTGGATCAAGCCATTCATTTAAAGCATTGACCACTTCGCCACGCCCTGCCGCATCGATTCCTGACACGATAATAATCACAGGAATATTTGTTTTGCTGAGCGCAAATTGAGTTTGTAAAAGTTGGGCGCGTAAATCAGGTAATTGTGATTTGTAATCGCTTTTATCGAGTTCTCTACCGAGTTCTGCTGCTTCAAACATATTAACCTATCCTCGTAGTTTGATTTTTATAGTGTTAGACATGTTATTCGAGGCGTTGCCAACAGCATGCCTAAACGCATCGCAGTTTGAGTTTTTTACCAAGTAATAAACGCTAGGGCGAGTCATCAATTAGGTTTTAACAGAAAGTAGTGTGTTTAAAAACCTTTAAAGAAGCCCCCAACCCCCTAAAGGGGGCTAAACACAAACAAGTTATGTAATGTTTAATATTTTAAGTCCCCTTTTAGGGGATTTAGGGGCTGGTTTTAAGGTTTAGCCCTCTTTAGGGGGTGGGGCGCAGTTAAAACTTAATTGATGACACGCCCTAGGTTGCACTCAAATAATGCGCTTTCAGTTTAACATTTCTATGAGAATTTGCAGGAGCTTTGAAGTCGCAACCATGACGGACTTGTGTGAAAGCTCCTGAATTTTCTAATTCCACAAAAGCTTTATGTTCTAACCTGAGCAATCCGTAGGTTGGGTTGGCGCAAGTCAACCCAACGGAAACAAAGAATGTGATGTGGGGAAGGATTCGGATTTGTGTTGGGTTGCCGTTGGCAACCCAACCTACGTGGCTGAGCACACAGCATCTTTCCCAAATATTAAAAAAAGCCCCACCAGCAAGCATTGCCAATGGAGCTTTTTTATAAACAAACGCGATTTATTAAAAAAACTACTTTTATTTTAATCAGTTAAGCTTTGGGTAACATTAATACAGCTTTCTTTGCTGCGCGATATAACACACTGATACGCCCAATAATTTGCACCACTTCAGCTCCGCTGTGCTCACACAATTCAGCAGTCAAAGCACGACGGTCT
>JBDLSS010000079.1:0-16331 GCA_039799345.1 Pseudomonadota bacterium | reverse complement strand
AATTGCGATCACTTCTTCGCTTTGCACGCTTTCGCCATTGCCTTTAACGATTTGGGTTAAGACCCCAGCTTTGGATGCCACAACTTCTAAAACAACTTTATCAGTTTCAACATCAATTAATTTTTCGCCTTCTTGCACAAAGTCGCCGGGCTGTTTATGCCATTCTAATAAGGTCGCATCAGCAACAGATTCAGCAAGAACTGGAACTTTAACTTCAATAGACACGAGTGTTTACCTTCTGGTGGTTTATAGGTTAATACCACGCCTGTCTTCTTGTTTTATCACACAGGACAGGCGTGCTTGTGGGTTGTTAAGCAGTGGCTTTGGGCAACTGTAAAGCATCAGCCAAGAATTCTTCCAACTGTTTACGGTGGATTTTCAAATAACCCGCCGCAGGTGAAGCGGAGGCTGGGCGACCTGCGTATTCCAACTTAATGCCGCCACTGCTGATATTGACATCCATATGTGCACGCATGAACCACCATGCCCCTTGGTTGCGAGGTTCTTCTTGAACCCACACACGGCTGGTTGCATTGGGATAACGTGCCAACACTTGCGCCATTGCTTCCTTAGGATAAGGATAAAGCTGTTCTAAACGCACGATAGCAATATCGGTAATATTATGGGTTTCGCGGGCTTCCACTAAGTCATAGTAAACCTTACCGCTACAGAACAGCACGCGTTTGACGTTTTCGGGACGAATATTGGTATCAACTTCATCAATCACGGTTTGGAAACCTTGCTTGGTGAAATCTTCAATCGTTGAAACGGCGCGTTTGTGACGCAACAAGCTCTTAGGACTGGTGACAATCAAAGGTTTACGCATGGGGCGCACGATTTGACGGCGTAACATGTGGAAACATTGTGCAGGTGTACTGGGGACGCAAACTTGCATATTGTCATCGGCGCAGAGTTGCAAATAACGTTCTAAACGGGCTGAAGAGTGTTCAGGCCCTTGACCGTCATAACCGTGCGGTAACAGCATCACTAAGCCGCTGTAACGTTGCCATTTGGTTTCAGAAGAGCTGATGAATTGGTCGATAACCACTTGTGCGCCGTTGGCGAAGTCACCAAATTGCGCTTCCCAAATCACTAAAGTTTCGGGATCAGAAGAGCTATAACCGAATTCAAAGCCTAACACTGCTTCTTCAGACAAGGTGGAGTTGATGACTAAGAAATGTGCTTGGTCTGGCGTAATGTGCTGTAAAGGCAGATGGGTTTCACCCGTATTTGCATGATGCAACACTGCGTGACGGTGGGCGAAAGTGCCACGACCGCAATCTTGACCTGATAAACGCACAGGCGTACCCGTTTCGACTAAGGTTGCATAAGCTAAAGTTTCAGCCGCACCCCAATCGAAAGCCGCTTCACCTTTTGCCATTTGGCGGCGAGCTTGGATGATCTTTTCAACGCTGCGATTCAGCACAAAACCTTCAGGAACGACGGTTAATTTTTCAGCCAATTCTTGCAGTTTTTCTTTGCTGATGGTGGTGTCGCCCGCAGCAGTCCAATGTGTGCCTAAATAAGGCTTCCAGTTGACGCTGTATTTAGGATCGCTAGTGACAGGACGGGAAACCACTTCTTTGGTTTTCAGATCAGTGCGGTATTCTTGTAACAGGGCTTCGCCTTTATCGGCTGCAATAATGCCCTCTTTCGCCAATAATTGTGCATACAATTTTTGGGTTTTGACTTGCTTACCGATCTTTTGGTACATCACGGGTTGAGTTGCCGCAGGTTCATCGGCTTCATTGTGCCCATGACGACGGTAGCAAACTAAATCGATCACCACATCTTTATTAAACTTCATGCGAAAATCTAATGCCATCTTGGTGACATAGACCACAGCTTCAGGATCATCGCCGTTCACATGGAAAATCGGAGCTTGCACCATTTTGGCAACGTCGGTGCAATACAGCGTAGAACGTGAATCCAAAGGATCGCTGGTGGTGAAACCGATTTGGTTGTTAATCACAATATGCACCGTGCCGCCTGTGGTGTAACCACGGGTGTGAGCAAGGTTGAAGGTTTCCATAATCACGCCTTGACCTGCGAAGGCTGCGTCACCATGAATTAATAAAGGCAATACTTCATTACGCTTCTTATCACCACGACGTTCTTGACGGGCGCGCACTGAACCTTCAATCACAGGATTGACGATTTCTAAGTGTGAAGGATTGAAAGCTAAGGCTAAGTGGACTAAACCGCCTGGGGTTTGCACGTCAGAAGAAAAGCCTTGGTGATATTTTACGTCGCCTGCGATCTTTTCGTTTCCAACCTTGCCTTCAAATTCAGAGAATAAGTCTTTAGGACGTTTCCCGAAAATATTCACTAATACGTTCAAACGTCCACGGTGTGCCATACCGAGCACGACTTCATGCACGCCTAAACTGCCTGATTGTTGAATAATTTGATCCAACGCAGGAATTAAGCTTTCGCCACCTTCCAAGGAGAAGCGTTTTTGTCCCACATATTGCGTGTGCAAAAAGTCTTCTAAACCTTGCGCCGCAGTCAATTGTCCTAAAATACGCTTTTTGGTGTCTTCGTCAAAATTAGGTTTACCGAGCGTGCCTTCAAAATGTTCTTGTAACCAACGCTTTTGTTCGGTTTCGGTAATGTGCATGTATTCTGCACCGATATTGCCGCAATAAATGGTTTTGAGGCGGGCAATAATTTCTGAAAGCTTTGCATCCGTCATCCCGTACAATGAACCTGTATCAAAGACGGTTGACATATCCTCTGGGGTAAGTCCGTAATATTCGGGGCTTAAATCATCGACCACGGGACGTTCTTGTAATAATAAGGGGTCGAGATGCGCTTGTTGATGCCCACGATAGCGGTATGCAGTAATTAAACGTAATACGGCGGCTTGTTTCTTGGCAAAAGCTTGTAAGGTAGTCGCATCAATTGCGCCCGTCGCATAATTGGGGCGGTAATCGGTGAAACGTTCTTGAATAGGAGCATGGGGAATTTCTGGGGTGCTGAGGGGCTGTTCTTGTTGCAGTTTTGCAAAGTAAGCACGCCAGTCCTCGCTGACTTGGGTGGGATCAGCAAGATAGGCTTCATATAAATCATCTATAAAAGAAGCATTGTAAAGATAGGATTGATTAGCCATCGTTGGTGTTAATTCCTAAGTTATGTTATCGCTTATTAGAAACGCTTAGTTAAAAATGTCGTTACTAAATACCGCGCATAACTTATGAAAAGCTACGCGCCTGATATATTCACATCAGCAACGGTTACAAAAAATTGTAGCCTGCGCTTGTTGTGCATTTAAGGTCTAGCTGTAACGTGTCTCGACCGTTTGACAAGTCGTATAAATTGCTTGTCATTGATTTAGCGATGTAAATTAAGGTGTGCGTAAATTGGGGCTTACGCTCTGCAATTGAAACGCTTCATCCTCTTTAAGTTCGCTACTATTTATTACCACAAACTACAGCACGCTATGCTGTGAAAACCGTCGCTATATTATTACCTACCTTGAGAAAACTGACATCAGATTTTTTGACATTTATCAGCCAACTCAAACATTCATGAACTCGCAAGCTTTAGGGCGTGTCATCAATTAAGTTTTAACTGCGTCCCAACTCCCTAAAGAGGGTTAAACCTTAAAACCAGTCCCTAAATCCCCTAAAGGGGGCTTAAAACATTAAATAACTTGTTTGTGTTTAGTTCCCTTTAGGGGGTTGGGGCTTCTCTAAAGGTTTTTAAACACGCTACTTTCTGTTAAAACCTAAATTGATGACACGCCCTAGCCACCTACAGGCTTTTTATGGGGACTAAATTCAGTTTTTCATCGAATCTATAAACAGTACATAAAAATTGATTTTGCGGTAGGATAATCTAGCACAGAAACTGGCGGTACACATTAAGCCGTAATGATATTTTATTTAGCGGCATAAATCACCATTAATCTTTGTACACGCTTTTAAAATGCAGCTTCAATTTCTTAATTTCTAAAATAAATGGAATATTGCGCGCTTTCTCGTTCCCAAACTCTGTTTCACTGCCATTAAGTTGAGGACCAAAAAGCACTATAGCTTAGATAGGTTGGGTTGCCATCGGCAACCCAACATTACCCTAAACTTCCCCAAACATTGTATTTTTTCATTCCATATTTTCGTTGGGTTGCCGTTGGCAACCCAAGCTACAGGTTTTTACTGGAACGTTTGAGAACATCAGAATAAGCTGAAACTTTACGGTGCAGCTTACAAACCTGCACCAGCTTCGACATCCTATTTCGTGCTATGGGCACTGACCCTTAACTTCATGGCATTGAAACTCTGTTTAGGAATGTCTGCATGTCGAGTGCTGATTGACAATTCGGAAAACCTGAAACATCTTCAATAAGTGACGAGACAATACACTCCAGATTCATGATTTCTCATTTCTAATGCGAGACAAAATAACTGTACTACCAAGCGGAGCTTTACCGACAGGTATTCCAAATAAAGTTTGGGAATACGGGAGCTACACTATTCAATCTTAATAAGTATACTCTATCAATTTAAGAATTCGGGAGAGGAAAAACAATAATATTGAAGTTATCGACCAATAAAGTACGGAACTTACTTGCCTAATCATTGAAGTTATCCAAATTAGAATTAAATCAAGTTTGCTTTCCTTCTCAGCATATGCTTTAGGACAAAATAGCCAGAAAACGCTACAATAACGCATCATCATTTGCAGTGATTCTTATGTCAAAAGTCGCCTATTTTCTTCTGATTATTTCACTTTGCTGCTTCGCACTAGTTGCCTGTGGCGATGACCCACCACCTGTGCATTCTGGCAAAAAAACCGCTGAGGAGAGCGAGCCAAAAAGCTCGGTGAAATTACACTTAGATGTGCCGAGTTTGGCGGGTTGGAATCTTCAAGAGTTGCGCTTGAATGCAGGCGATACTGTGGAATTACGTGCAACTTTAGAAAATAGCGTGGGTGATGGCATTATCAATGAAACGCTTACTTTCAATTCCCAAAAAGGTAACGGCTTTAGCGAAGACCAACTTCCTACAGACCAAGACGGGCAAGTCAGTACGATTTTATTGGCAAATGTGCTCGGACAAGATGTGATTTCAGTCACCAGTACACAAGGTTTAGTCGCGCAACTGAAAATTATTATTAATCAAACGAATACTACGCCCGTCACCAATCCTAATAATTTACCTGAGTTACCTGGCGTGGTTTCGTGGAAAACTTTGGGAAAAGTTGCGATAAAATATGGACAGCCCGAATTTGATAAAGAGATTCTTGCTCTCAATGGAAAAGAATTGAAATTACAAGGTTTTATGATGCCTTTGGAAAATGACGAAAAGCAACAACACTTTTTGTTAAGTACCAACGCACCCAGCTGCTTTTATTGCTTACCTGCGGGGGCTGAGGGCATTGTCGAAGTTTATACCACACAAGAAATTCCATTCACTTATGACCCGATTATTGTCAAAGGACTGTTAGAAGTGATGAAAGGCACAGAAATGGGTTTATATTACCGAATGAAGAATGCCCAACGCAGTGCTGCAAATTAATACCTTATTGTTGGGCGATAATTTAGAACATTTACACAGCTTACCCGATGCCTGTGTGGACTTGGTTTATTTAGACCCGCCCTTTTTTTCTAACCGTCATTACAGTGTGGTCTGGGGCGATGCGGGTGAGGTTCGCAGCTTTAGCGATAAGTGGGCGGGCGGAATTGAAGAATATATCGCTTGGTTGAAAGTGCGGGTTCAAGAAATGTACCGCGTGTTAAAACCCACAGGCTCGCTATTTCTGCATTGTGACCATCATGCCAATGCGTATATTAGAGTGCAGATTTTAGACCCGATTTTTGGGATTCAGAATTTCCGTAATGAAATCATCTGGTGCTATAAAAGCCCGTCAAACACCAAAAAATATTTCCCCAGCAAGCACGATACGATTTTCCGCTATTCCAAAACTGCCTTGTTTACTTTTAATAAAACCGCTGTGTTGATTGATTATGACGCACTAACTTTGGAACGGCGGCGTTATGCAGAAACCCGCAGCAAGGGTATTCCGTTCAAAGGTAAAGCGTTTGAAGTCTATTTAAAAGGACATTTACCCAATGATTGGTGGGATGATATTCCCGCAGGTGGGCAGATGTCGAAATATGAGCGTATGGGCTATCCCACACAAAAACCTGAAAAATTATTGGCGCGAATTATTGCAGTGGCGAGCAATGCGGGAGATTTAGTGCTCGATCCATTTGTGGGGGGTGGCACAACGGTGGTGGTAGCACAACGTTTGGGGCGGCAATGGCTGGGAATTGATAGTTCATCGAAGGCTTTACAAGTGACGACACAGCGTTTGCAAGCCTTGGAAAGTGCTGAATTTGGATTAGCGTTTGAACTGAAGTTTCCATAGAATTAAGGATTGTCTGAATCAGGATTAGGATTTAATCCTGCTTAATTCGGATAATCCTGTAAATCCTGATTCAGATAATAAACGGCTAAAACTCTTAGCTGTTTTTCTTGTTCCCAAACAAAGTTTGGGAACAAGAAAAGGATTAAACCCTAATTCTGAAAATCCTTAAATCCTGCTTACTGTGATTCCAAAGTTAAAAAGCTAATATCCTCATTGAATCCTCCCTGCCCTCGCTTACTTTCCAATGCCATCCCCACTTGCTTCATCACCTCATGTAAGGGTTTACTACGAGCTTTTTGCAGAAATTGCAACATGTTCGCCTGACGCATGACCTGCCCCAAACCACGTGAATAAATAAACAATCTATCCCCTGTTTTAAAAGAAACTTGGGTATCCACAAAGTCTTCCATTGCCAACGCACCAATATCTTGGCTGTCATCACCGCACAAATTTAACGCGCCCGTGCTGTTATCCAAATGAATCGGGCTAGAATGTCCAGCCCGTGAAAAAAACAAAGTTTTGCTACTTTTTTGGGCGTATCCATAAATAATCGCAAAATGTAATTTTTCATGTAACGTTTGCTGAAAATTTTGTGCCAGATTACGCAACACTTGGGCGGGAGCTAAAGGTTTTCCCTCAACCCACAATAATTCCCGACGATTCAAATGATGATACAATCCAAAAGAAAGTAAAGCCGAACTCACCCCTTCTCCCGCTACATCAATTTGATAAAAACACACATAATCTGAATTTAACTCGAAAAAGTTAAAACAATCACCCGAAACAAAACGGCTCGGATGAAATAACCATTCAAAACGCAGATTTTCGTCTACAGTTCTCGCTTTGGGTAACAAGCCCCGCTGCAATTGTGCTGCCATTTTCAAATCTTGATTCGTGCGCTGTTGGGCAAGCTGTAATTTCTGATTGCGCTCTGCCAACATTTGTTCTCGCGCTAAAATCCGAGTGGCAACATTGAGCCGCATCCGTAACTCTTCACTATCAAATGGTTTGATTAAGAAATCGTCAGCCCCCGCTTCCATGCCTTCCATAAACGCATTTTTGTCGCCTTTGGAAGTTAGAATAATGGTGTAAACATAATATGGCACTTTTAATTGCGTCCGAATGCGCCGACACAACTCAATTCCGCTTAGGCGCGGCATCAGCCAATCGGTGATAACGATATTAATCTCGGGCGCAGTTTGCAGCATTTGCCATGCTTGTTCGCCATCATCACAGGCAATGGCTTGAAAACCAAAACTTTCTAATGTTTCCGAAACCACAATTTGCATCACTGCATCATCTTCTACAACCAGCACTTTGATCATGATATTTAAGGCTATCAGTGTTAAGAAAGATGCACCCAGTATAATTTCTGAACTCACTTAAGGCAAAAACATCTCAAGTATTTAAGGCGTTAGAAATAAGACTGTGCATGATATGCAAGGGAAAATTCTATTAAGCATAGGGGATAAAGCAGATAAAAATGTAGTGTAGACACCCACAAGTATCTACACCAAAAATTTTTACTTAGGCTGGTAAAGCTCAGCTTTCAAAGCGTTAATTTCGCCTTGTAAGCGTTGTGCTTGTTGTTGGTATTCTTTCACCGAAGCGGAGGCATGGTCTTCCTTGGCTTTGCTTTGCAAGCTTTTAACTTCATTTTTTAAACTGTGTATACGTTGTTTAAAAGCCTGTTGTTGTGCCAGATTAAGACGGGTTTTCGCAATTTCATGGTTCAGCTTTTCAAGTTCTCGACCCAATTGCTTACTTTGTTGTTGTAACTTTTTCAGCGCGTTTTGTGTTTGGATTTTTTCGCTCAGTAAACCTTGTTGTTCCACACGACCACTGTGCTCGAGATGTTTCAAATTGTCTAAATTGCGTTGCCGCTCCTGAATGCGCTGATCATAGCCACCACTGAAAATCCCATAAAGCCCGCCAACCAGACCTCCTTCCCGAGGATTATCACTGACGGCACAAGCGTTTAGAACACCAGTCAATGACAGCACAAATAGAAATCTCGATACTGGTCGCATGATACGCTCCTACGTTATGAACCTAGACTATTGCTGATTGCTTGCAACTGTCCAGAATGTTGTTCTAATTGCGCTTTTTCCTTTTTTAAGACAGCAATTTTATCTTGCCATACTTTCAAATGCGCTTTCTCAGTCTTAGTTTTTATCGAAGCCTTCATTTTCTCATAAGACTCCTGACTTGCCGTCATTTCACCGCCCAAGCTCTCAATCGTTTTTTGAATGTCGGCTTGTTTTTCAGTAATAACGACTTTTTGCCTATCTAAATCCGTTTGTTTACTGGCATCCTGACGCAACTGTGTTTTCAATGCAGCAATGTGTTTGCGATACGTTTCAATCTGTTTCTTCAGCGATTTATTAACTGATTTAAGTCTATGCAGCACCTCGTTGAGATTAGAAATTTCTTTGTCGATGGCATCTTCCTGATTTTTGTAAGTGTCCTTGGTACTGGCAACAACCGCCCCAATCCCTGTGCCGACGGCGGCTCCAACTAACAGCTTTTTAGTATCACCCCCTGCTAACCAGCCTGCGGCTAGACCTGCCAACGTGCCTTCAGCCGTGGTGAGCAGGGCATCATTGGACAGACCTTTTCCAGTCGTACTGCAGCCTGAAATACTCAAACTGCTCAGCAACATAAGGATGGAGAGATAATCTCTCCAAACTGAGATTCTCATTTCATAACTCCAAGACAACTATTGTGGTATATAACTTAAGAGCAAAACCAATACCAAAGTTACCATCACCACTATTTTGCCTGCAAGGCATATAATTGAGCAGCATACTGCTCCAACTGCATGCGTTCTTTACGCAGCGCGTCAAGGCGCAATTCCCAACCCTTGAATTTACCCTTATTAGCAACAGTAATCTCAGCGCGTAATTCTTCAAGCAAGGCTTCGCTGGTCTTTAATTCTTTGTCAACCGCCGTCATCAGTTGATAAGTTTCGTTGTATTTGTTGATAACGTTGGCTTTGCCTTGGGTCAACATCGCATCTTTATTCTTATTTTTACGCGCCAGCTTTTTCACTTTATTCAGTTGTTTGCGTGCGCCACTGAGATCAAGTTTAATCTGGTAATTAATCGCTTTCACTTCGCGAATCAGTTGAAATACTCGCTTACTTTCAGTTTCTAGCAATTCATCTTGGTTTTCCGTGCTGGCTTTGCGTTTGGCAACTTCGTCAGGAATAACGTATTGTGCGCCCGCGCTCAGGGTGGAAGCCAATAGGCTTTTACTGGGGTCAGCATTTGCCGCTTTTAGTAGGTTTATTGTCGGGGGTGTTGGCTTTTCAGCAGGGCGAGTTTCTTCTCCTGAAATACTGGCGCAACCCGCCGCTAATCCCAGACAACACCCTAAAATTCCTAAGCTTAAATAACGTGATAACTGCATACTTTCTCCTTGAGTTTAAATTTAGTTTCGCCCCTAATCCCCTAAAGGGGACTTAAACCCTATTATCTTTATCTATTCTAACCACCTTTAGAGGGTTGGGGATACAGTCAATAATAACTAATTGAAAAAATTATAATTATATAATCTTTTCCTACTTTTCCTATCACAAATGTTAAACTGTTTCCTATTACCATGCTGATAAAGTTATGTGTTTGCCACGCCAAAGCAAGCCTAGTTTTCAGTATTATTCACTCGCCCGCGTCCTGTTCAAAATTGTTAAGGAAACATTAATGTGGTTTAAAAATATTCACTTATTTCGGTTTATCAAGCCCTTTACCCTGTCTGCTGAGCAATTCAATCAGCAATTGGCAACCCAGCCGTTTGTGAAATGCGGCAAATTAGAATTAGTGAGCACGGGATGGGTCGCGCCTTTTAAAAATGCGGAAGTTGAAGAACCTGTTTTAGTGCATGCCGCGAATAATTGCTTGTTATTCGCCCTGCGTAAACAAGAAAAAATTTTACCTGCGACGGTAATTAATGAACATTTACAAGAAAAAATTACTGAATTAGAAGAATTACAACAACGCCGCATTCGTAAAAAAGAACGTGACGCACTGAAAGATGAAGTGATTCAGGATTTATTGCCGCGTGCTTTTGCGCGTTCGCATGTGATGTCTGCGTATATTGACGTGGCGCGGGGTTGGTTGATTATCGACACTGCCAGCCGCAAAAAAGCCGAAGAATTTGCCAATACTTTGCGGAAAACTTTGGGCAGTTTACCCGTGGTGTTTCCGAAATTAGTGAATGCGCCCGCCACGGTGATGACCGAATGGCTCACTCAGCAAACCTATCCCGATGATTTCAGTCTTGCTGATGCCTGTGAATTGGCGGATGCGGATAATGAAGGTGCGGTGCTGAATTGTAAACGGCAAAATTTACTTTCTGAAGAATTACAAGGACATTTCACCGCTGGCAAAATGGTCACACAAATTGCGCTACAGTGGCAAGAACAATTAGGCTTTGTAATGACAGAAGAGTTTATTTTAAAACGTTTACAATTTTTAGAAGCCTTTCAAGAACAAGCCAAACAAGAAGCGGGTGATGATGCAGCACAACGTTTCGACAGTGATTTTGTGTTGATGAGTGGCTTATTCGCAAGCTTGTTAGAACGGGTTTTCACGGCGTTTGGCGGTGAAAATGAAGCGGCATATCAGCAGTTTATGGTTTGATTAAGTTTTAAGTAATCCTAAGGACTGGCAGTCCTCAGAGGACTGCCAGTCCTAAACAATCCACTCTCAAAAATCACCAATCGTAGGCTCTTGTTTCTGCACGCGATTAAGATAAATCATTTTCGGGGCGTTGGCGAGCGTATTATCCAACTTGGCAATCACACACCACTTTCCAATATCGGTGGAATTCAGCGGCATAATCAGCGAATCCTGCTTGTCACTGCTGATGGCTAATTGACCGCCATAATTAGCAAAACTGTCCTGATTATTCGAAAATCCCAACAGTTTAAATACGTTACTGGCGATTAAAAG
The DNA here is from genome assembly GCA_039799345.1 of Pseudomonadota bacterium. Lineage (GTDB taxonomy): Bacteria > Pseudomonadota > Gammaproteobacteria > Beggiatoales > Beggiatoaceae > JAQTYU01. Next base: position 5,007 of record JBDLSS010000079.1, on the reverse strand, counting down.
ATAGTCTAAATATTCTAAATTATAGACTTTTAATTGTTCAGTTTTGTTGCCCTGCGTTTGCAAAACGCCCGCATCTTCACGGAGCTGCATATAGGGAGGCTGTTTAATATTGCCTTTTTTCCCAAAATAAACATGTCCAAATCGCCCATTTTTGCTGCGAAAAAAGGCATGTAAATCTAAATCAATCCCACAAGCCCAATTTAGTTGTAGGGTTAATTGATGAGTTTGCGGATGCAATTCCACCACTTCGTCTTTTTGAGTGAAGACATGCGGTACGGAAACGCTGGTTTCTAAAATCGGCGTGGGTGATGTTATATCGGCAGACAGTATTTTATGATCATTCATTGCGATTACAAATCATGCAAAAAGGAAATGCAATATCGTGTGACAGGTATGATAGTGTATCAATTAATTACATCCGTTGCGTATATTCTATGAAATAAAACAGCGGGTTAGACACACTTTAATATGTCATAACTTTGCTACAGTGTGTTATGTTCAAACATAAAGGCGTATATCCGATAATTTTTCTTAACATTATCTAACTAATGCTAACTGCGACCGTAAAATAGTCGGGTTTATCTACCTATGTTGCGCGTAATTTAATGGGTGTATTGAGGGCACTATAAAGCTTCGATTTTAAACCTTACTTCTTCGTAACACCACAAAGTAATTGACTTGGATATGCCTGTAAGCCTGTCATTTGGCGCATAAAATGGCGTTTTAACGGGGTACAACGATCTAAAGCTAATAATCCTAAACCCCGCACATGACGCAGTCCAGGTAAATTATTGGAAAATATTTGCACTAAACTGTCAGTGACAGTGGCGACACGGGCTTGATCAGGTTGTTGAATCGTTGCATAAGCATTCAACACCGTTGCACTGCCTAAATCCTGTCCCGCTTGCTGGGCGGTGAGCAGGATGTCACTTAAACTTGCCACATCGCGCAGACCTAAATTAAAACCTTGCCCTGCAATCGGGTGCAAAGTGTGAGCAGCATTGCCAATTACCACACTGCGCATGTTGACGCTTTGCGGGGTACGGACTAAACGTAAGGGATAGGCATGACGTGTGCCAACCTGAGTAAATGCGCCCAACTTCCAGCCAAATTCCCGCTGCAATGCAGCTAAAAACTCGCGGTCGCTCAGTTCTAATTTTGCCTGTACGCTGTCGGGCGGCACCGTCCACACCAGTGAACAGTCTTTATGCGCCAAAGGCAACAAGGCAAATGGACCGTGTGCGGTAAAGCGTTCAAATGCGGTGTTTTGGTGGGATTTTTCCACGCTGACATTCGCAATAATTGCGGTTTGTGCATAGTCTTGTTGCGTAGTCAACAAGCCCAATTTTTCACGTAGTTTGGAATCGCTGCCATCGGCAATAATCACCACGCGACTGTTTACAAGCTGTGGCGTACCCTGTTGCAGACATTGTAATTCAATAAAATCCGCGTGCTGCTTGAAATCAGTAACAGTCATTTTTGACTGAATTTCGACTTTGCCTTGTTGCAGTATTTGCTGCAAAGCTTGTCCTAATTGGCGAGCGGCGAGCACATAACCCAGTGCGGGTAGTTGAATTTCTTCACAATGTAGGCGGGCTTTACCGAAATATCCCTGATCAGAAACCTGAATATGTTTAATTGGGGTGGCAAGTGGGCTGACTTTTTCCCACACGCCTAAGCTGTGCAAAATGCGCTGTGAGGCATAATTTAAGGCAAGCACGCGCTCGTCATAACTGCTCGGCAAAATTGCATCAGGAGGAGACCAGTGTCCTGCTTCGAACAGTGCAACTTTGAGTGGGCTGTGGCGTAAAGCAGCGGCAAGACTTGCGCCCACCAAGCCCCCCCCAATAATCACGACATCATATAAGCTATTCATGGATACATTCCGCACGGGCTTATTCTTGAAATATAAGCCCGTGCATGATGAATTAAACTGAGAGCTTCACTTGGTGTGAAGGGCTGTTATTGGGATGATCCGCTTTAGTAAAAATGCTGCGATCATGTTTTAACAGAATCACTTGGAAGAAAGGACGGAAACGTTCTTCAGTAATTTCAAAGGCTTTCATGAACTTATCGAACATCACTTGTTCTTCAGGTTCAGCTTGTCCGTTGGACAAGGAGGAATCTAATAAATTCAATAATACGCAAATTCTTTGGGCATCGCTTAATAAGGGGGCAGCTTCGCCTAAAAATTTGTCCACGGAATTAGCACGCACATAACGGATCGCGCTGTCGAGTAATTTTTGATTATTCGCGCCGACACCAATCGCACCATTCTTTTCTTCGCCGCCTAAAACGGTGAGTAATTGTCCCACTTCTTCATTATCGATTTTGCCATCTGCGCCCATCATGTAAATCAGGGCGGTTGCAAAAGCCAAGTGTGGGGTCATTTGGTCGCCCGAGTCACTTCTGAATAAATCAAATAAACCCATAATATCCTCCAAGTTATAACAATAGTCGGTTCGTACGTGTGTACGTCAATGATACAGGATTGTGCCATTCAGATGTCCACTATCCTATTGATGACTCCCCGCCATAATAAAATAAGATTCGTTTCCGATAATTTATTCTTAACATTATTTAACTAATGCTAACTGCGACTGTAAAACAGTCGGGTTTATCTATCAAGGCGCGTAAAAGAATATTACGCGCTCCGACGATATCTCTGTTGACCCATTCCCCAGATAACAACCGTATTCTTTTTGCACCCCCTCTCTATTTAATTTCACCTGTCTCAGGATATGTCTTACTTGTATAGGCTTCGCATACCTCTAAAACTGTTTTCCCGTACTCACTTGCTTTATTCTTCAAAGAGTTTTTCTATTTGCTCTACTGACCATTTGAGAAGTCTCAAACGTAGGCAGCAGAATACAATCAAAGTTCTTAACTAGAAATAACGAGTCTTATGGTGCAATTCGTCAATTAAGTTTTGTACTTTTTGACGCATTCTAAGTCCAGCAAGCATCATGCGTTTTTTCTTTTGTTTGTTTTTGACGCACGAGACATTAAATCATCAAGATAATACGCCATTCTTTGAATGCGGGAAAAATCAGACTTATCTAGGGCATGTCATCAATTAAGTTTTAACTGCGCCCCAATCCCCTAAACCAGCCCCTAAATCCCCTTAAAGTGGAGGGCTTAATCATTATCGTTATTTCATTTATAGAACATTAGGTTAAGCTACTTTTTCTTTTTGAGGCTGTTAGAAAAAACTCAGTAGACTGTACACTTTTTCTTAAGAGCCGCATAACTTGTTGCATAGTCTGTTTTATGATGTTTTATCAAATAGTTATAATTCATTCAAAATATATCTATTGACTTTCATAAAAATATCACAACTAAAAATAGCCCTGTAATTTTCACGAAAGTGAAAATTAGCTGGTCAAACTTATCAAAACAGAAAATAGAAAAAAAGTGGTAAACGTCAAAGTATATATAAGCTAATGTTCCTAAATAGAATAAACGATAATGATTAAGCCCTCCCTTTAGAGGGTTGGGGGCTTCTTTAAAAGTTTTTAAACGCGCTACTTTCTGTCAACACCTAATTGATGACACACCCTAGGTTTTGAAAACCTAGCAGGTCTTTTTATCGGTAACACTTAGCGTTTAATCAGCTCGATTAAATTGCCTTGTAACTCCATCTCGCCCGCCATGTAGGGCACATGTGCCAATAAAGGAGCAGCTAAACGTTCTCGAATGCTGGCGACGGAATCCGTCACCTCAAAATACGGGTCAACTTCATTAGCAATCCAGCCCACCAATTGGCAGCCATCGCGCAAAATGGTTTCCGCACTCAGCAAGGCATGATTAATACAGCCCAAACGCAAACCCACCACCAAAATTACCCGCGCTTGCAAGCTTTGCACAATTTCGCGTAAACCTTGTTGTGCATTAATCGGCACGCGCCAACCGCCAACACCTTCAATTACCACAATATCAGTGAGTTCTGCTAGTTGTTGATACGCCTTTACAATCGGCTCAATGCTGATGCAGGTGCTGGTTTGTGCGGCTGCCAAGTGTGGCGAAATCGGAGGCACAAAACTGTATGGATTTACCCATTCATACGGCACATGTACGCTGGCGGCAGCGAGAATTTTTTCCGCATCTTCATTGTGCAATGCGCCCGCGTGAACGTGGCAACCTGTCGCAATCGGTTTCATGCCTGCCACACTCAAACCTTGTTGCTGTAAGGCTTTAATCAATGCCAAGGTACACCAAGTTTTACCAATTTCGGTGTCTGTACCTGTGATAAATAAGGGATAATGTGTATTCATGATGCTCTAAACGTTTGTCATGCCAGTGTCGTTTACATAGAGTACACTACCTAGCGCATTTTCGTCATGCTCATATAACTTTATGTTAAGTAGGGGGATTTATTGCAATTCACCTTACTTGCTATCACTGCGTTCTAACCTCGACCAAATCTACTTATGCTTTCAAAAATCATTACTTTCGCCCTGCAACAACGGATGTTAGTTCTAATCTGCACCCTCTCTATGGCAATCAGTGGTTGGTATGCAGTGCAGAATCTTCCGATTGAAGCCTTTCCCGACGTGCAAGATGTGCAAGTCATTATCGTCACTCAATATCCCGGACAAGCCCCCGAAGAAGTGGAGCGCAGTATCACTTTACCGATTGAAATGGAAATGAACGGCATTCCACGCATGACCCGCTTGCGTTCGGTTTCAATCACAGGTTTGGCGGTGGTGACGATTACCTTTTCCGATTTCACCAACGATTATTTCGCACGCCAACAGGTCTTAGAACGTTTACAAAACGTGACCTTGCCGCAAGGCGTACAAGCCAGTATCGCGCCTTTAACCCCCGCGATTGGTGAAATTTACCGCTTCTATCTCGACGCGCCCCCAGAGATGCCGATTTATGAAGTGCGTGCGATTGAAGACTGGATCGTGCGTCCCTTCTTGCGCCAAACAATTGGGCTTGCCGACGTGATGAGCTTTGGCGGCACATTGAAACAATATCAAGTGAAATTCGACCCCTACTTGC